>JAQWIO010000096.1 GCA_029248845.1 Polaribacter sp.
ATACTTCAGACATTGTCAGATTGGAAGATTACGAAGGATAAAATAGGAACTGCTAAGTTTATGCATTGCTTACCTGTTAGAAGAAATGTGGTTGTAGAAGATGCTGTTTTAGATAGCAATAGTTCTTTGGTTATTGAACAAGCTAACAACAGAACCTATGCTGCTCAATTGGTGTTGAAAAAAATATTAGACGATTTGTAAAAAGCAAACGTTATTTCGAGGAACGAAGCAAATTCTTTATTAAAAACAGGTTACTTCGACATTCATCCTCCTAATGACAAATAATAAAACTGAAACAAGTTCAGCTTACATGGAAAAACTATCAATCATAAAAATAGGAGGAAATATTATTGAAGATGAAACTTCTCTAAATTCTTTTCTTGAGTTATTTTCTAAGGTAGAAGGAAAGAAAATTTTAGTTCATGGAGGAGGAAAACGCGCAACTGCAATGGCTTCAAAATTAGGTATCGAGTCAAAACTGTTTAACGGCAGACGAATAACAAATTTAGAGACCTTAGAAGTAATTACCATGGTGTATGGAGGCTTAGTCAATAAAAATATAGTTGCTAAACTTCAAGCATTACAAACCAATGCAATTGGCTTAAGTGGAGCTGATATCAATAGTATTAAATCTGATAAACGATCTATAAAAGAGATAGATTTTGGTTTTGTTGGTGATGTTAAGGAGGTTGCTTCCAATTCTATAAATACATTAATTAAAGCTGATTTTACCCCTGTTTTTTGTGCGATTACACATGACGGAAATGGTCAGTTATTAAATACAAATGCTGATACAATTACCAGTCAAGTTGCTATTGGAATGAGTGAAATTTATGAGACCTCTATTTATTACTGTTTTGAATTAAATGGAGTTTTAAAAAATATCAATGATAAAAACTCGGTAGTAAAAAACATCAATTCTAAAACCTATCAAACCTTATTAAAAGAGGGACTTATAGCTGATGGAATGTTACCCAAACTAGAAAACTGTTTTGACGCCTTAAATAACGGAGTACATAAAGTTAATATGGGAAATACTTCAATGTTAACAAATGAAAATGATAATTTTACAACCATAACATTATAAAAGATGGGTATAGAAAAATTAACCGAAAATGCTATTTCTCTTTTAAAAAATTTGATTGAAACACAATCATTCTCTTCAGAAGAAGAAAACACTGCTAAACTTATTGAAGGTTGGTTTATTGAAAATGAAATACCGTTTAGTAGAAGCAAAAACAATATTTGGGCAACCAATAAACATTTTGATGAACGCAAACCAACGATGTTGCTAAACTCTCACCATGACACTGTCAAACCAAACTCTGCTTATACAAGAGATCCTTTTAAAGCAGTCATTGAAGAGGGGAAATTATATGGTTTAGGAAGCAATGATGCTGGTGGATGTTTGGTTTCTTTGATGGCTACTTTCACACACTTTTACGCACAAGAAAACCTTAAATACAATTTGGTAATTGTTGCCTCAGCTGAAGAGGAAAATAGTGGTTCTTTTGGTTTAAATAGTATGTTAGGTTTAATACCAACTATAGATGTAGCAATTGTTGGTGAACCAACCTTGATGAATTTAGCCGTTGCAGAAAAAGGATTGGTGGTTTTTGACGCAGTTATAGGAGGAACTCCAAGTCATGCGGCACATCCTAATAATAACAATTCAATCTACAACACCATTGAAGTTTTACAATGGTTTAAAGACTTTAAATTCGAAAATACTTCGGAAGCTTTAGGAGATGTAAAAATGACCGTTACTCAAATGAATGCAGGTACTCAACACAATGTGGTTCCTGCTCATGTAAATTTAGTGGTTGATGTTCGCGTAAATGATGCCTATTCAAATCATGAAATTGAGGCTATTTTGCAGGAAAAAGCTCCTTGTACAAAAATTACTGCTAGAAGTTTAAGATTAAATTCATCGGCTATTGATATGAATCATGCGTTGGTAAAAGAAGGGATTGCCATAGGAAGAGAAACCTATGGTTCACCAACCTTATCCGATCAAGCTACATTAAGTTGTCAATCTGTAAAATTAGGACCTGGAGATAGTACACGATCACATTCTGCTGATGAGTTTATATATCTCTCTGAAATTGAAGAAGGAATAGTGATTTATATTGAATTATTGAATCGAGTAATTATTGCACAAAAATAAACCATCAAATGAACTCCTACTTTGTAGGAAATACAAAATATAAAAATTATGAAGCTTTGGGATAAAGGATTTTCAATAGACAAACAAATAGAAAAATTTACCGTGGGCAATGATCGAGAAATTGATATGCATATTGCAAAATACGATGTACAAGCTTCTTTAGCGCATGCTATTATGTTAGAATCGATTGGAATTATCACTACCGATGAATTAAACGATCTAAAAAAAGGTTTGCAAGAATTATCCAATGATATTAAAAACAGAACTTTTACCATTGAAGCTTCTTTTGAAGATGTGCATTCTAAGATTGAATGGGAATTAACCAATAAATTAGGAGAGGTTGGTAAAAAAATTCACACGGCTCGTTCTAGAAATGATCAAGTTTTAGTAGCACTTCAATTATATTACAAAGAAAATTTATCAATTATAAATGATAAAACGAAGACATTATTTGATACCCTTTTAAGTTTAGCGGAATCACACAAAGAAAGTTTGTTACCAGGATACACTCATTTACAAGTGGCAATGCCATCGTCCTTCGGATTGTGGTTTTCTGCCTATGCAGAATTACTTATTGATGATGTGTTTGTGCTAAATGCCGTTGCAAAAGTAGTCGATCAAAATCCTTTAGGATCTGCTGCTGGTTATGGTAGCTCATTCCCTATTGATCGAGAATTAACGACCAAAGAATTAGATTTTGCTACTTTAAAATACAATGTTGTTGCGGCTCAATTAAGTAGAGGAAAAAGTGAGCGTTCTGTTGCTTCAGCTTTGGGCGGATTGTGCAATACATTGTCACGTTTTGCAATGGATATTTGTTTGTATATGAGCCAGAATTTTAATTTTATTTCTTTTCCTGATGAATTAACAACGGGAAGTAGTATTATGCCGCACAAGAAAAATCCTGATGTTTTTGAACTGATTCGAGGAAAGTGTAACAAAATTCAGGCTTTACATACAGAAATGGTTATGATAACCAATAATTTACCAACGGGTTATCACAGAGATTTTCAATTATTAAAAGAAAATATCATCAATGCTTTTGAAGATGTAAAAGATATTTTAGACATCCTTAACTATTCTATTCAGCAAGTAAAAGTAAAAGATATTGACTTGAATGATGAAAAATATCAATACTTATTTACAGTTGATAGCATCAATAATTTAGTAGTTGAAGGCATGTCTTTTAGAGAAGCCTATCAAAAAATTGGTGGTGAAGTTCAATCAGGAACATACAAACCCGATTTGGGAAAACAACATTCTCATGTTGGCAGTATTCACAATTTAAGTTTGGAAAAAATTAGAGAAAAATATCC
>JAQWIO010000136.1 GCA_029248845.1 Polaribacter sp.
ATGTCACCACCACGATTGATCTTATAAAAAGTTGCCCCTTTTTCTGTTAATTGTCTTTCATTTAGTAATAAGTTATTTAGGTCGCCACTTTTTCCTAGCGTGTATACATGAGGATGCTCCACAAATAAAAAGTGATTTTTAGTAGCCTCTTGAAGATTGCTTTTTCGGTTGTTAATTTTGATATTTACAATTTCTTGTAGCAGCTCAGTTTGAAGATCCCAAGTTTCTTTATAATCTTTTACAGATAAGTCTTTTAATAGTATGTTTCTATTCATAAGCTAGTATGCAAAGATAATTATTTGATTATATTTGAACATTGAAAAGATTCTATTTTTTTAATTTTAGGTTAATGAAAACTAAATTTTCTCTACTATTTTCTATCGTTATTTTACTGTTCTCTATTGAAGAATTTAATGCACAAGTTTTCCTAAAGAAACTAGACAAAAATAAAATCAACTTTCAAGAAAGTGAGCTTTATCAAAATAAAAATTTACCAACTAAATTTGAACTTTTTTCTTTAAAAACCAATAATTTTCTGAAAATTTTAAACCCAAAAGACAAGCAAAAACAGAAGACATTAAAACTTCCAAATGCTCAAGGAGGTTTTTCTAATTTTGTAATTAAAGAAACCCCTAATTTTCAACGAAAATTATCAGAAAAATTTTCAATGATAAATTCTTTTTCTGCTCAAGGAATAGAAGATCCTACCGCTACTGCAAAAATAAGTATTGGTACAGATGGTTTTCATGCAGTAGTTTTTTCAGAGGATGAAATTATATATATGGATCCCTATTCAAAAGATAGCAATACATTACTGCTTTACAAGCGAAGTGATTTAGCGTCAAATAAGGATGATTTTACCTGTCAGGTTCAAGAATTTTCAAGAAAAAGTACACCTTTAAATAGCATAGGCAATACCAACGATGGAAAGCTAAGAACATTTCGTCTGGCATTGGCTTGTTCTGGAGAATATGCTCAATTTCATTTGACAAATCAAAACATACCTGCTTCGGCTACTGATCAAGAAAAAAAAGCCGCTGTTTTATCGGCAATGAATACCACAATGACAAGAGTGAATGGTGTTTTTGAAAGAGATTTAGCAGTAAAAATGGTGCTTGTAGCAGAGAATGATCGTATTATTTTTTTAGATGCAGATACAGATGACATAACTGATGGAAATCCAAATAAAATGATTGATCAGGTACAAGCTATTTGTGATGCTCAAATTGGAAATGCAAATTATGATATAGGACATGTTTTTAGTATTGGAGGAGATGGTCTTGCAGGAGGGGGAGTTGTTTGTATTACTGGTCAAAAGGCCAAAGGGGTTACAGGAAGAAGTCAGCCCATTGGAGATGCATACGATATTGATTATGTGTCACATGAAATAGGTCACCAATTTGGGGCTATGCACACTCAAAATAACGACTGTGGTAGAAATAATGCAACCGCAGTTGAGCCAGGGAGTGCTTCAACAATCATGGGCTATGCAGGTATTTGCTCACCAAATGTTCAGCGTAAAAGTGATACTTATTTTCATGCCGTAAGTATTGCAGAAATGTTGGGTACTATTCAATCTTCTGCAACCTGTGCAATGGTAACGAACACGGGTAATTCTGCCCCAACTGCAAATGCTGGAGCAAATTTTAATATCCCAAAATCAACTCCTTTTGTTTTAACAGGAATAGCTTCAGATGAAGATGGAATGGAGGGTCTCACTTACAATTGGGAACAAATAGATCATCAAGTTGCAATAATGCCACCGTTAGCAACAAATGAACTGGGTCCAATGTTTAGGTCTTTACCATCAAAATCATCTCCAATCAGATATATGCCAGAGTTGGCAACTGTTGTTGCAGGAGCCACCTCTTCAACTTGGGAAGTCTTGCCTGCAGTAGCAAGAGAATTAAATTTTTCATTTTTAGTAAGAGATCATCATGTAGGAGGAGGAAGTACGGCAAGAGATGATATGAGAGTGACCGTAGAAAATTCAGAGGCATTTACAGTTTCTCACCCAAACTCAGCTGTTACCTGGAATTCAGGGACTACCCAAACAATTACCTGGAATAAAGGAACAACAGATGTTGCTCCGATCAATTGCCAAAATGTAAATATTAAATTATCAATTGATGGGGGGGCTACGTTTCCGATTACTTTAAAGGCGAATACCCCAAACGATGGTTCAGAAGCGGTTGTTATTCCAGAGACACCTTCAACTACTTCAAGAATTATGGTGGAAGCGGTAGATAATATTTTTTACAATGTGAATGCTACAAATTTTACGATCAACTTGCCTTCTTATTGTGCATCCACTTTTACAAATGAAGAAGGAAGCGCAGAATATATTACGAATGTTACTTTTAATACGATTAATAATGATTCTGAAAATGACTTAAATGACGGCTATCAAGATTTTACTTCAATTATGACCAATATAAGAAGAGGTAATACCTATCTGTGTAGCGTTACTTTTGATGCAGATGGTTATCAAGATATTTGTGCTGTTTTTATAGATTGGAATAATGATTATGTATTTGATGAAGATACTGAAATGTATCAATTAGGGATTGGTTTTGGTAATTTAAATACACTATTTATTCCTATAATTGTGCCAGTTGATGCTACGTTAGGAAATACTAGAATGAGAGTGAAAATAGAGTATACTAATGATAATGATACAAGTGAAATAGGTGCTTGTGATGCTGACGATGAATTTGAAAGGGGAGAAACAGAGGACTATATATTAACGATAGAGGATTCAACAGTATCAGATGTTGATGAGACCTTTGATTATTTAAAATTATTTCCAAATCCTACAAAAGGAGAATTTACATTAGCCTTAAACCTTATTAATACAGATAAAGTAACGGTACAATTATTTGATTTAAGAGGAAGGTTGATTGATGAAAAAAAGTATTACAATACAATTGCAAATTTTTCTGAAAGAATATTTTTTGAAAATGCCTCTGCTGGTTTGTTCTTCTTAAAAGTAACAAATGGAGATAAACAAGTAATCAGAAAATTAATTATAAACTAATCTTTCTTGTCAAGAAGTAAAAAGCCTCCTCTAATACAGAGGAGTTTTTTTAAAAATTAAATTTAAAGTTAACCTAGGAAAGGATATTTATAGTCTGTTGGTGAAACAAATGTTTCTTTAATCATTCTAACAGAAGTCCAACGTAAGAGGTTTTGAGCAGAACCAGCTTTGTCATTTGTTCCAGAGGCTCTTCCTCCTCCAAAAGGTTGTTGACCTACAACTGCCCCTGTTGGTTTGTCATTAATGTAGAAGTTTCCAGCAGCATTCTCTAATACTTTAGAAGCTTTTTCAACAATGTATCTATCTGTAGAAAAAATGGCTCCTGTCAATGCATATTCAGTAGATTCATCAACTAATTTCAAAGAGGCTTCCCATGCTGTATCTTCGTATACAAAAACAGTCATTACTGGGCCAAATAACTCCGCCGTCATTGTTGCATACGTCGGTGATTTAGCTACAATTACGGTAGGTTCAATAAAGTAACCTACAGATTTATCATGATTTCCTCCCACAATAATTTC
>JAQWIO010000002.1 GCA_029248845.1 Polaribacter sp.
ACAAGCTACTTGCAACACTTTAAAAACATCTATGCCTTTGGCAACAGCTCTTTCACACAATTGATTGATGTGTCCTAACAACAAATCATCTGGATGTTTGTCGTCTGAACAAAACATCATATTTTCAAAATAGTCAGGTAACAGATCAATTAGGGCTTCAAAATTCTTTGCAGCACTTCCTTCTCTAATGAGAATTTTCATTCCTTTTTGTAATTTCTCTAGGGCTTCATCATAGGTAAAACATTCATGATCTGTAGAGATTCCAGCGGCAATATATTTTGTAACATCGTCGCCTCGTAAACCTGGTGCGTGGCCATCAATAGGTTTGTGATACTGTTTTGCCCACGCGAGCTTTTTTAGCACCTCTTCATCATCAAACAAAATCCCAGGATAATTCATCATCTCTGCCAAGTACTTGATATCAGGATTTGCCATCATTTTTTGAATATCACCAGAATCAATAACAGCTCCGGTACTTTCAAAAGAAGTTGCAGGTACACAAGAAGGTGCTCCGAAATTAAATTTTAATGGCACTTTTTTTCCATTTTCAATCATAAAATCTACTCCCTTCACTCCTAATACATTCGCAATTTCATGCGGGTCTGATACCGTTGCAACAGTTCCGTGAACAAGGGCAATTTTTGAAAATTCAGAAGGGACTAATAGAGAACTTTCAATGTGAATGTGTGCATCTATAAACCCAGGTAAAATATAATTCTCTATGGCATGGTCTGATGAACGAATACTTACAATTTTTCCAGCTTCAATCTCAACTTCTCCTTTAAAGATAGTGCGATTTAAAATGTCTACAATGTTTCCTTTAATAATCATATTGCAAAATTAACCAATCCTATTTTTTTAATTGTTATTATTTCCTTGTAATCTTATTTTTAACCATATAATTACTTCGGTCATACATTTCGTCATTGCTGGCCTACCTGGGGTAAACAGGGAGGTATGATATGGTAATCTATCTGTTTTTAGTTTCAATTAGACAACTACTTCTGTTATACCTCCCTCAAAATTAGCTCATAAAAAAAACCAATGGTTCTGTAAGAGAACCATTGGGTCTTTTTGTTTTTAAAATTCTATTTAAATTTTTTAGGTATTCGGTATTAAATCATTATTTTTTTGGTAATAATTTTTGTGTCTGTAACTAAATGGACAATATAAACACCACCATCACTAATATTTTTCGGTAGTACAATGTCATTCATCCCATTTCCTTCAAAGGAAGTATTTATCAGTTGTTTCCCAAGGATATCATACATTCTAATTTTTGCTTCACCAATATGAACGCCTGAGATTCGTAAGTTTTCTTCAGAAGAGATGTAAATACTTGGATTATTGTTTAAAGCAACCTTATCTGAACTTAAAACTTGAGAAGTTGTATGTAAGTAAAAGCGTCCTATTCCATTGATGTCCTCAGAAAGCGTTGTTTTAAAAGTTGCGGCATTGTCAAGTAAGTTAAAAGAGTTTTTTTCTTTGTCTTCTAAATACACCTTAATTTCTGCTGGAAGGTTATCAATTGCCGCAGAAATAGTTATTTCGCTACTTGATGTGGCGTTGACACCAACTGATACAATCGTTTTTTCGTGATTATTATTTGGTAATGCCTGTATACGGTAATCATTTCCTTCACTATCCTCTACCAAATGCGTATAAATATCTGTTCCACCGCTATTAAACGTTGTACTATCAAAACCATTGTCAAAGCCATTTGTGGCTTCTTTTACATAGTAAATAACTGTGTGTTTATGAGAAGAACCATCTGTAATCATCAACTTAATTTTTTGTGAAGAAGAGCTATTCTTTTGTTGATATGAAGTTGTACTTTGATGACTTTGCATATCTTTTTTAAAACTAAAGACTGCTGAACCTGATATAGATTTTACAAAAAAACTTTGACCAGGTCTAATATAAGAAGTACCAACAAGATTGTTAGCTATATCATAATCTCTATTTTCAGAATTCCAAATCCACATAGTCTTTTCTTTTAAGTTATCTCCATTATACGATAAAAAAGCTACTCCTTCAGCTGTTTGATCACCAACACTAATGGATGAAGGATAAGGATTCCCAATAAAGAAATGCTGAGCTTCTTCAATATTCTGATTCGTCTTGCTGATGTCTAAACCTGGGAAAAGACCTGTAAAAGAAATGTCTTTGTTTTCACCATTACCCTCTAGATGAACACCCCAACCCTTACCTGATTCGAAAATATTAGGAAAATCTACATTATCAACACCGTTATATATAACCCATTTGAATTCACTATTATTAAAATAAGTAAGCCCTCGATTATCAGTGTGAGATCCCAAACCTCTTGATAAATTTTCTTTAGCTACAAAAGTAGTTACACTTTGATCCAAGACAGGAGAGGAAACAAATTCCCATCGATTAGAAGGAATGGTTTTAGTAAAAGTTATTTCACCAGACCCAGAGGATTCTCCTTTTACAATGAAAGAACTATTTTTAATTTCAAGTGGTATATGATTATTTAAAACTAGATTCCCATTTATGGTTACATTTGATTCTTCACCAACGATCATTTTAGCTTCATAATTTAGGGTTAATCCTTGTGAATGTATATTTAGTACACTCAATAAAAAGAAAATGATTGATAATAATTTAAGCATAAATAATATTTATAATATACTTATTAAATATATGACAAATAACACTTGTTGTCAATAAGTAGTAATACCCAAAAATCATTCTTAAAAAAAACCAATTCATCTCAGCATAAAATATACTATATAAAAAAAGTTTTTTTTGATTACAAACTTTAATTTTCCAAAAAATTCATTAAAATTTTCAAACTTTCTATTGGATTTTCTTCCATTGGAACATGTCCTGAATTTAAAATAGTCGCTAATTTAGAATTGGGAATAAGTGCATTCATTCTTTTTCCATTATCCAAAGGAATCCAATTGTCTTGTGCTCCCCATATTAATAATGTAGGTGTTTGAATACTTTTAAGTTTATCTATATTTTTTTTTGCTCCTAGGTTAATATCTATTTTAGCACGATCAATAAAAGCCTGTCTATTACCAACCCTTAAAACCATTTTATGATACCGTGTAATTAATTCTCCTGTAACTTTAGCATCATTGGCATATACTGCTTTCATATTTTTCTCAATTAATATCTTTGGTGTTATGTATAAGAAAAAAGGACTTAAAATAGATTTTTTTGCCATTTCAAATATTTTTGGTTGTGGCTTATTGGTTGGTAAACCACTTGCGTCAACTAAAATGAGTTTCTCAATTTTGGTTGGATTTTCAGCTGCATAATTCCATGCAATATTTCCCCCTAAGGAGTTTCCTACGATGTGGAATTTTTCAATATTTAATTTTTTAAGAAAAGAGTGTAAAAAAGCTGTATATCCTTTTATAGAATAATCAGCATTCTTATTCGGACCGGTAATCCCAAAAGCAGGCAAGTCCATTCTTATAAC
>JAQWIO010000009.1 GCA_029248845.1 Polaribacter sp.
TGTAATTCCGAGACCCGCAGAGAAGGGGACTCTTAAAATGGTAAGCGGACCAAAAGACGACAAGAAGATGGATGTTGTTGTTTTTGATATTAGCACCAATAATGAAACAAAAAGAGTCGAATTAACAGGTGGACAATACAATACACAAGGAGCCAAAGAAGTAACAGTAGATAATTTGAACTTTAGAATCTTATATGGTGCTAAGGAATTAAGAACACCATTTAAAATTAAACTCAATGATTTTCAGTTAGAAAAATACCCAGGTTCAGAAAGTGCTGCTTCATATGCCAGCGAAGTAACAGTAATAGCTCAAGATGAAACGTTTGACTATCGTATTTTTATGAATAATATTTTAGACTATAGAGGTTATAAGTTTTTTCAAGCAAGTTACGATCTATCTGGTGAAGTGGAACAAACCAGACTTTCTGTAAATCATGATTTTTGGGGAACTTTTGTTACCTACCTTGGATATTCAATGTTATATATAGGAATGATTTGTATCTTTTTTGCAAAAAACACACGCTTTGACGACTTAAAAAAAGCACTGGTAAAAATGCGTAAGAAAAAATCAACAATCGTGGCAATCACTTTGTTGTTATTTTCATATAGTTCGTTTGCTCAGCACACAAGTCACCAACAAATTCGGTTTTCGAACCAACAAATTGACTCTATTCTAAAAGCCAATTTGGTCAATGAAAAACATGCTGAATCCTTCAATAAATTAATCATTCAAGATGCAGGAGGACGTATGAAGCCTGCCCATACTTTTGCATCAGAATTGGTTAGAAAGGTAAGTCAAACGAATAATTTTAACGGGATGAAACCAAGTCAGGTGTTGTTATCTATCATCGAGAATCCCCGTTTGTGGTTTGAAGTACCGTTTATTTATTTAGAAAGAGGAAATACTCAAATAAGAGAAACTCTAGGTCTCGAGAAAAAAACAAAATATGCGCGATTGTCTGATTTTATAACACCTTCAGGCATTTATAAAATTAGAGAAAAAGTATCAGAAGCACAAAAAGAAAATGTAAAAAATAAATTTCAAAAAGATTTAATAAAAATTGACAGAAGAATAGGACTACTGTACAGTGCAATTGGTGGCGGTATTTTAAAAATCTATCCTGTTCCGAATGATGAAAATAACAAATGGGTTTCACAGCCAGAAACTTCTAGAGCTAATTTTAAAGGAACAGACTCTGTTTTTGTTCGTCAATCATTACCTGTCTACATTCAGTTTTTGCAAGAAGCAAAAAAAACAAATGAATATGCAAAAGCAGATAAAATATTGGATGGAATTAAAACCTTCCAAAAAAAATACGGTACTGCTGTATATCCTAAAGAAAGAACCATAGCGTTAGAAATTTTATATAATAAAATCCAACCTTTTTTATCCTTATCTAAATATTATGGATACCTGAGTTTGCTTTTAATTGTATTTGTTATTGCTCAAATCTTTTATGAAAAAAACTGGATCAATACCTTTGTTAAAATTTTAATTGGTTTGGCAGGTTTTCTTTTTGCACTACACACGCTAGGACTAATTTCTCGATGGTATATTAGTGGAAATGCCCCTTGGAGTAATGCATATGAATCTATTATCTATGTAGCTTGGGCAATTATGCTTTTTGGATTGACGATTGGCAGAAAATCTTCTTTAACATTAACTGCTGCTACTTTTTTAACGGCAATTACATTGGCTTTTGCGCATCAAAACTGGTTGGACCCAGAAATTGCAAATCTAATGCCCGTTTTAAACTCTTGGTGGTTATTAGTGCATGTTTCGATCATAGTTGCTAGTTACGGACCTTTTTCTCTCTCAATGATTTTGGGAATTTTCGCACTCTTTTTAATTATTTTTACAACGAAAAAGAACAAGAAGAAAATGGATATCAATATCAAAGAATTGACAGTAATTAATGAAATGTCTATGACTGTTGGTTTGGTTATGCTAACCATTGGAAACTTTTTAGGTGGTATGTGGGCCAATGAAAGTTGGGGCCGTTATTGGGGTTGGGATCCCAAAGAAACTTGGGCTTTAATATCTATCATGCTGTATGCGTTTGTGTTGCACATGCGATTGATCCCCGGACTAAGAGGTCGATTGGCTTTTAATTTTGCATCCGCATTTGTATACTTATCGATAATGATGACCTATTTTGGAGTTAATTTCTACTTATCCGGACTTCATTCCTACGCCAGTGGAGACAAGCAAGTAACTCCCAGAGAAGCATATATGTATATTGGTTTTTTATTGGTTCTTTTTACTTTCGCTGCATTTAAATACAAGAAATATTACAAGAAGTAATCGAATAATTTAAGAAGAAAATGTACTTTTGCAATTGACGTATTAACTTTAAAAAATACCATGTTTCATAAAAATATAAAATTAATTTTAGCGGCTCTTATATCCGTATGGTCAGTATACCACTTTAGCCAAGGAAATATAATGAATGGAATTTCCATCTTATTTTTGGCAGGAATTTTTGTTTTATTATACTTCAAAAACGAATTTATTATCATGGCTTTTTTACAGTTACGAAAACAAGATTTTGAAGGAACGAAAAAATGGTTAGCCTATATCAAAAATCCTGAAAGTGCTTTAATTGTAAAACAACAAGGGTATTACAACTATCTTCACGGAATTATCTTAAGTCAAACGAACATCACGCAAGCTGAAAAATATTTAAGAAAAGCTGTAAAATTGGGCTTAGCCATGAATCATGATTTGGCCATGGCAAAACTGCAATTAGCGGGAATTGCAATGACTAAAAGACGAAAACGAGAAGCTACTAATTTAATGGCAGAAGCAAAAAAATTAGATAAAAATGGAATGTTGAAAGAACAAATGCAGATGATGAAAAAACAAATGAAAAAAATATAGTTTTTCCACTTTTACAAACATAAAAAAATCCGCTAGATAGCGGATTTTTTTATGTTTTATCTAATATTATGTTTTTTAATTTAGAATTTTATTTCAGTCGAGTTAAAGTCAAGTCTTTGTTATATTTAATAATAAAAAGCCCTTTATTTTCTTGAGAACCTATGGGTTCGTTTGCATAATCAAACTTGCTTTCAACTCTGTATGATGCTCCTTCTTTAAAGGTGGTATATAAATCATTACCAGATGCCAATCGGATTAAAACATCATAGGTAATATCAAAACCCTTGGTTGCATAAAAAGAAGGCAATGCATTATTTTTTGTAAAATACTGTTTGTTAAATGATTGTGTTGAAACAGATGTTTCATTGACAAACTCGTCGCTTACATAGGTATACTTTAATTTGGCCAATTTAAAATTATCTATTTTATCGTATGCAATTCCTTTATTATAAGAGAAAACACGCATACTAAGAGAATCTGATAGGCTATTTACACTGTTGATAGCATCTGCTATAATTACTTTGTCATCTGTAGCTAACACAACCCAGTTAGCAATGTCTGGTTTAAAAACATCCGTAAAACGTTCTCTTGCGATATAACCATCAACAGGTTTCACGACATGCACCATTGCAACAGAATCATGCGTTTCTAATGACTGTTTCATCAAAGTTGTAGACACATCTGAAACAGCAGTCCCATCACTCACCAAGATTACATTTTGATTGCTAATACTGTCCTTAATATGACCAATTAATTCTTGTCGAAATACCTTTTTTTCTGGTGATGTTTTTATCAGGTTAACAGCAGAAAATTTAGATTGATTCTTGGAATAAAAAGGAAAAACAACAGGTACTGTAATGCTAGACGCGACTAATTCTACCTCTTCAGAATACAATGGACCTATAATTATATCATTAATATTTAGATCATTTGTCAATAAAATACTGTCTATTTTAGTACCGTTTCTTTCAGTATCAAACACATTTAATTCAATTGAAATCCCTTGTTTTTTTAAAGAGTCTACTGCTATTTCTGCTCCCAAATAAAAATCGGTTACAATATTTGCCAACTTACTTTTTGTAAAAAGTTCATTCGATTCTATAGTATCATTTTGACTTGTTATAAAAGGTAGTAATAAGCCTACTTTTAAAGAAACATTTTCAGCGATAACATCTTTATAGATAGTATTCTCTGGAATTTCACCTTCTACTAATGGTTTAATTTTTATGAGTTGCCCAACTTTTAAACCTTCAGATAATTCTGGATTTAATGCAATCAGTTCCTCTTGTGAAACATTATAAAACCGCGTAAGGCTATAAAAAGCATCTCCTTTTTTTACTTCATAAACAACAAAGTTCCTTTTAAGTTCGTCACTTATTTCTTCGATATCTTCTTCCTGTTTAAGTTCAGATACAACTTCCTGTTTGATAGAATCTTTGGTGAAATTTATTTTTTTATTTGGAATTACAATAACAGTATTTACAGCTGGATTTCTTCCAACATCCGGATTTAAACGTAATAAATATTTTGTTTTCACATCCAATTTCTTGGCTATGGTTCTCATCGTTTCACCCTGTTTTACTGAATACTGAACATACTTTTTTTGTTGTCCACAAGATACAGCAAAGGTAAAAACACTTAGAAAAACAAAAAAGGTTACATATTTCATATATTTTATTCCCATTCTATTGTTGCGGGTGGCTTAGAACTGATATCGTACACAACTCTGTTTACACCTTTAACTTGATTTATAATTTTATTTGATGTTTTTTGCAAAAATTCATACGGTAAATTTACCCAATCTGCAGTCATCCCATCCGTACTTTCTACAGCTCTTAAAGCAACTACTTTTTCATAAGTTCTCTCATCTCCCATGACTCCGACAGAATTTACGGGAAGCAACATCGCTCCGGCTTGCCAGACTTTATCATACAAACCATCTTCTTTTAATCCGTTTATAAAAACAGCATCAACTTCCTGTAAAATACGAACTTTTTCGGCAGTTATATCTCCTAAAATACGAATTCCTAAACCTGGTCCTGGAAAAGGGTGGCGTCCTAATAATTCAGAATCAATTCCTAAAGAAGCGCCAACTCTTCGTACTTCATCTTTGAAAATCATGCGCAATGGTTCTACAATTTTTAACTTCATATAATCTGGTAAACCTCCAACATTATGATGACTTTTAATAGTTGCCGATGGACCTCCGTTTACGGAAACCGATTCAATAACATCTGGATAAATTGTGCCTTGTGCCAACCAGGTTACGTCTGTAATTTGATTTGCTTCATCATCAAAAACTTCTATAAATGAATTCCCTATTGACTTTCTTTTCTTTTCAGGATCTGTAATACCTTCTAACGCAGACAAAAAACGATCTGAAGCATCTACACCTTTAACGTTTAATCCCATTCCTTCGTATTGAGCTAATACATTTTCAAACTCATTTTTTCGAAGCAAACCATTATTCACAAAGATACAATACAAGTTTTTCCCAATTGCTTTGTTTAATAAGACCGCGGCTACTGTAGAATCTACACCACCAGAAAGCCCTAAAACTACTTTATCATTTCCTACTTTTTCCCTAATTGCTGCAACAGTACTCTCTACAAAAGAATCTGGTGTCCAAGTTTGAGCTACACCTGCTATTTTTACTAAAAAATTTTCTAATAATTGTTTTCCGTCTATAGAATGATAGACTTCTGGATGAAATTGAATCGCAAACGTTTCTTCTCCTTTAATTTTGTATGCTGCATTTTGTACTTCTTTTGTACTTGCTAACAATTCTCCATTTGTTGGTAATTCTTTAATAGTGTCTGAATGACTCATCCAAACTTGACTCCCTTCAGAAATATTTTCAAAGAAAATTTCATCACTTTTTATAAAAGATAGATTTGCTCTACCGTTTTCTCTAGTATTTGATGAAGACACTTTTCCGCCAGAAAAATGGGCTAAATATTGGGCTCCATAGCAAACCGCTAAAACTGGTTTTTTTCCTCTTATCTCAGATAATTCTGGATGTAAAACATTTTTTCCTCTAACAGAATTTGGACTACCTGATAAAATAATGGCTTTAAATTCTGATTGGTTTTTAGGAGGATGATTGTAAGGATGAATTTCACAATAGATGTTTAATTCTCTTACTCTTCTCGCAATTAACTGTGTGTATTGCGATCCGAAATCTAAAATAAGTACGTTGTGTTGTTGCATGCGCAAAAATACCATTTCAGATTAAATTTTAAATACTGAAATCGATATTTTTTAAGATAAATTATAATTCTTTTCAATAAAATAGTATTCACAAAAAAAATAATTACTAATCTACATAAATTTCTATCCTAAGAAATCTTAAAACCTATAAACGATTGCATTGATATTCATTCCTGCACCAACTGAGGCTAACAGAATAACATCTCCCTTGTAAATCTGCTGATTTTCAATTTCACCTTTCAAAACCAAATCTAATAAAGTTGGAACTGTAGCCACAGAACTATTTCCTAATTTATGAATACTCATAGGCATTACCCCTTCTGGAACTTGTTTTTTATACAATCTATAAAAACGTTTAATAATGGCTTCATCCATCTTTTCATTGGCTTGATGAATTAATATTTTCTTTACATCATCAATTTCGAAACCACTTTTTTCCAAAGCTACTTTCATTGCAGCTGGTACATTCGTAATAGCAAATTCATAAATTTTTCGTCCAAACATTTTTATATATCGCACATTTTGGTCTTCATCTTGCTTATAGGACCCACCAAAATGTAAAAAATAGGCTTCGTTCTTAGCAAAAGTTTGTGTTGCGTGGCTTAAAATACCTGAATCTGATTCTTCTGTTTTTTCTACAATACAAGCTCCTGCTCCATCACTATAAATCATTGAGTCTCGATCATACTCATCAATAACTCTCGACAAAGTCTCTGCACCAATAACCAAACACTTTTTAGCAATACCCGACTTTATAAAGGCTTGTGCTTGAATAACAGCTTCTATCCATCCAGGACATCCAAATAGAATATCATAAGCGACACAATTAGGATTCTCAATTTCTAATTTATACTTTACCCGTGTTGCTATACTGGGTAGGGTATCCGCTTGAATCGTTCCATGCTTTACATCACCAAAATTATGTGCAACAATAATATAATCTAATTCCTCTTTATCAATGTTCGCATCTTTTATCGCTTTTTGGGCTGCAAAAGAAGCTAAATCTGAAGTTGTGTATTCATCTTTTGCATATCGCCTTTCTGAAATACCTGTAATTGATTTAAATTTTTCGATAATAACAGTATTGTCAGCTGAAAAGCTTGAACCATCATTATTTAAAAATTCATCTCGTAAAAAATCGGAATTCTCTTTTTTTAAAGATGGAATAAAAGTCCCTGTACCAGTAATTTTTGATGCGATCATTTTTTAAAATTATCATTATTTTTTAAAAATACGGAGTTTAACTATGAAACTGAAGTCAAATCGGATAAAAAAATGAAATCTAACATCGGAAATAACTTTTGTTTTTTTCATTTAAATGCAACTTTGATTGCATAACTGTCAGTGTAGATTGGGTTCCAGACTTCACTCTTTCAGAATTATCACCTAAATTCACGATCTCAATTGTTTGAAAAATACGATATCCAAATGGTTAAATATTCTTTATTAAAATTTATAAAAGCATTTTTTTCAAGATGTTTTTGCATTACATTATTTTGATATCGTATTCATTTCAAAAACAATATCATTCCAAAAATATGTGATATGCTCAAAATCTTACTCTAATTGACTTTCAGTAATAATATCTTAAAAAAAGGGAACATTTTTTCATCTACCAGTAACAAATGATGAAATTTTCTGATGCTCTCTTTTAATATTTTTTTTTGAAGCAATGTCTAGTTGCATATTTTAAACGTAGTTTCCATTAGTCAAGGCGTCAGTTGACTTTTAATTTGTGAATATTATTTTACAAATACGAACTATCAAAAGAAAAGGGCAGTAATGACTGTAATGATGTTGTTTTTACAACCTCACCAACTTCCCCCATAAAGAGTACTTCAAAAGGAGTTTTTTGATTGATCTCATATTCAGAAAGTGTTTGCCTACATGCTCCACAAGGTCCGATAGGAGTATTTACTTTACTAATAGTTGAACTTGCAGAAATAGCTAATTTAATAATTTTAACATTTGGATAGGTTGAATTCGCTTTCCATATAGCAACTCTTTCTGCACACATGCCAGATGGATATGCTGCACTTTCTTGGTTATTTCCTTCAATGATCTCACCATTTTCTAGCAATAAAGCAGCACCAACATAAAATTTAGAGTATGGAGCGTATGCTATTTTTCTAGCCTCTATTGCTTTTTTCATCAATAGATTATCTTCTACTGAAAGCTCGAAAATATCTTGATAAACGATTGCAGAAGTTGAAATTTTAATTTTTTTCATAAAAACTTTGTTGGTCAAAAAAAGCAGTCATACTCGACTGCTTTTAAATATTTTTTTAAACTTACTAAAAAAAAATGACTTTTAATAATCTTCGAAAACTTCCCCTAAATCAAATGATAATGAAAATCGTAAAGAGTTTTCAAGGGGGTTATTTACATCTGAAGAATTAACTAAGTATGATAAATCTATATTTAAAGCATTGGTTTTAAAACCACCGCCTAGAGTAAAATACTGTCTATTTCCTTTGTCTTTGCTTTCATGAAAATACCCTCCTCTAATGGCAAATGCATTATTGTATAAATACTCTGCTCCTAAAGCATACGTAAATTCCTTTAGCTCTTCACTAAATCCGCCAGGTGCGTCTCCAAAAGATTGAAAAACACCACTTATCCAGCCAACGTTGTCGTCTTTACCAGAAAGTATTTCGTTTGTATTACCATCCTCATCCTCGTCATTAATATCTCTAATTGGAGGAGTAGGCACTAATAATTTTGTAAACTCAACGGTTGTAGAAATTGTATTGTAATCGTCTAAAATAAAATCAAAACCACCACCTAATTTCAAATTAGTTGGAATAAAATCTTCTTCACCGGGAGTGTAAGATACTTTTGGTCCAATATTAGAAATATTAAAACCTATTCTATAACGACCATTAAAATCTCCATAGTTTTCTTCTAATGACTGATAATACCCCGAAACATCTACCGCAAAAGAGTTTATAGGCTGTAATGAATTACCAGTTGTTCCAGTAAAAGCAAGGTTAGATCTTATATATTTTAAAGAGACTCCTCCAGAAAAAGTTTCACTTAATTTTAAAGCATAAGATCCTGTGAAAACAAATTCGTTTGGATTTATCGTTCCGTTAGGATTACCACGACTATCTGTTAAATCTATTTGACCCAAAGAAAAATATCTAAACTCTGCACCCCAAGCAGCATTTTCACTAAATCTATTCGTGTAAGCGCCACTCCCTATAAAAATATCATCAGTTAAATTACGTAGCCAAGGAGAATATGTGATTCCAAATTTAACTTGTCTATCACTAAATGCCATTTTAGAAGGGTTATGAAATAAGGAGAAAGCATCTGCAGATGTTGCAACCCCCATATCTCCCATACCACCAGATCTTGCATCTGGTACAATTAATAAAAATGGAGCTGCTGTTGTTATTGAATTTTCTTGTGCTTGCATTTTAAAAACATATAACGCACAAATTAAAAAATAAATACCTAATTTTCTCATACTGCTTAATTGTTGTTTGATTACAAATATACTTTTTTATTGAAGTATCACTAATTTCTCGAACTTTTCTGATACTAAATTACTTATTGTTGATTTTACTTTTAATTTATAAATATAGACCCCTTTCCCAATTTTGTTTCCAAAATCATCTAAACCATTCCAAGAAATACTTCTTGACAAATTACCTGTTGTAATTATATTTTGATTAATTGTTTTTATCAATTTACCAGAAATAGTAAAAATCTGAACCTGAACTTCTAACGTTTCATTTGGTTTATTATGATTGAACCAAAATTCGGTATAATTTACAAAAGGATTCGGATAATTTAAAATATTTTCTAGGTTTAAAATAGCATCACTAACGACTGTAAAATTCAACGTAATTTCAGAAGAATTATTATAGGTATCCCACGCTTTAATTTTTATGGTATGAGGACCTACGTCTAAATCTCTTAATTTATAGTTTACTTTCCCTTTTGTATAATCATTCAATTCCGTTTGATAAAAATCATTTAAAGTAATTGGATTTGTTGTGTCGCCGTCTAAAACAGCAACAATATCATGATCTACAGCTGTTATAGAGGTGTTAATTCCACTGACATCAGACAATTTAACGATTAAGTTTGGAGACATGTTTGTATTTCCTCCATCGATAAAAGATTCATCATTCATAAATAGTTTTATTTCCGGACCAACGGTATCTTCAGGAGCATTTTTATCGATTCCCCCAACTACCACATCAAAATAACCTGCTTTGTCTATTTCACCATTTTCTGCATAAAAGCTTAATTTCCCTTTTCCGTCTGCAATTTTTATATCTTTAGGTACAATAAAATCAAATTTAAAAGTTCCATTTTCAACTGTAGATTTCCCTCTAAACAACTTACTATCTTGCGTGTCAAATATCATTTTAAAGTCAAAGCCGTCATTATCAAGGGTTGTTTTATTAATTGGCTTATCAAAAACTGTAGTTGATAGTGAGCCATTAAAATCATTTATAACAACATTTGTATTATCTACAACGACACCCTCAAAACTTACTTTAGACAATGCTTTTAAAGTATCTAATGGTTGGGAAAGATCTTTGCCATTCATTTTTGTTATTAAGACATTTGGTTTAGGAACTGATAATTTCATCGCTGGATCACCAAAATGATAAATAAAAAATTTTTGTGTATTAGAAAACTGATTTTTAGTCTTCATTAAAGATTCTGCAATGGTTAAATCTTGATTCTCAAACTCTAATAAAATTTTAATCAACTGAAGATTAAAATTTTGTCCTACAGGAATAAAGACTTCTCTAGTTGTGGTAACCATACTTGCAGCACCTCCTTTAGGATTCCAAAGTGTCAGCTCTCCAGCTGTAGTTCTTGTCGGATTGTCAAACCTAGAAAAATCACAGGTAACGGTAATTAAAAGTGGTAGTGTATTCGGATTATTAAACTTTTTTATTTGAGGTTTGTCTAAAATTTTTTCAGAGGCAAAACCATCTTCACCTCCATGACCAAAATAATCGAAGATTAAGGTTCCTTTTTCAATAGCATTTGTAATAGCACTTTTTACTTCCGGATACCGCTCACCACCAGAAGAATTCTCTTGTACATAAGAATCTAAATAAATTTTATTAACGTTAAAAATAGGTTTATTTACTTTAATTTCATCTGCAATAGACTCTACACCTTGTTCTATAACCTGTTCTCCTTTTGCATCGATATCATCCGCTAAAAAAGTGATTGTATTTCGCCAATCCCCAATCGCATTTTTATTATAATACGTTAATATTTTGTCTACTACGTCTTTTGCTTGAACAATTGTTGAAACTGGAATCCGACTTGATGCTACATCAATTGTGTGAGAGGAACTCATAGTTCCCTCATCTGGGTCTAACATTACAAAAAAATCATCAGTAACATAAGAAGTTGCAAGATTGAAACTTTTTTCAGATAACTTTACCGGAACTATGTTGTTATTGCCCGATAATCTATCTTTATAATCGTAGGAAGCATCTCCAAAAAAACAGACATATTTTAATTTTTTTTCTACTGTAGAATTAGTAACATACACATGCTTAATAAAATCTCTAATACCTGTAATATCTTTGGAACCTGAAGAAAACTCATTATAAATCTCTTCTAAAAGCACCACTCTAGTTGTTAAATTTGAATTGCTCTGATGATAATCTGCCAGTCTTTGTGCTTCAGAAGATAATTCAGAATTTGTAATTAAAAGGTAATTAATATCTTTTAAAGCATGTAAATTTTGATTTACAACTCTTGCATTTTGAAGTAATCTAGGGGTATAATAATCATTTTGATTCAATACTACATACTCTTTTAAAACTCCGCCATTATCATTGAAAGTAAAAAAACTAGTAACATCCTCTTCGTTTGAAATACTTTTAGGTTCTAATGGGTTACTTACATCCCAAACTTGAAAAATATTTGAATTATTTTGAATTTGATATTGAACAGATCCTGTTAAGTTTGCTTGTTCAAAACTTCTAAAAGAAAACTGATTCCCATTGGCTATTAGTTCTTTTTTACCAACTATCTCAATAAAATCTAAAAAGGCCTTTGCAGATGGGTTCCCTCGATTATCATAGGTTATAGAAATATCAATTATATCTGCTGAATTTTGCACTTCTGCTGTTCTTTCTGACACAGATGCCTTGGTTAGTGAACTTGGATTTAAGGAAGAAAAGTTAAGATCATAAAGATCTTCACCATTTACTTTTACTGCCATATTTGTTGAACCAAAAGACATAGAAACGCCTCTAACCCTAACGGAAACAGCATCATTTGAAATAGCATTAGGAAAAGGAATCTTAAAATGCTGCGTGTTTTCAATATTAAAATCATCATCAAAAAACCATTGTGTTCCTGCTGCTAAAATATTTATTTCCTCTTTTTCAAGGAAAATATAATCATTAAAGGTTGTTATTTGGGATGTTGTATTTGCTATTATTGAACTTTTTTGCTGAACTCTTTTACCGTTTGTGTTTGAAACTGTAAGAAAGTAATATGCTTCATCGGAGTATATGTTTTGTCGATGCTTTGCTGTATTCTGCGCTGTGTCTACTAACCAATCATGTGGACCTTTAGCATAAAAAAGAATAAAATCTGAAGAATCAAAAGAACCATCGTTTTCACCTTCTATATAAATTGCATTCTCTTGTAAATCATTGTATCTGAAATCAGAATTTAAAACTGGCAGAAGATTTCCTCCATTTCCATAAATATGAATTTTCTTTGGATTTAAGTTGTTTGTAGAAACCCCAAGTTGTTGTAAAAAATTTTTATCAATTTTAAAAACACCTGTCATATCAACAGAAAATTTATACCAATCACCAGAAGATAGAACGGAATTGGTAGTTTGAGCAGAAATTATTTGAACAAAAAAATAAATTAAAATAAGTGTAATCAGTCTCTTCATAATCGTATCCAAAGAACGCAAATTATTTATATATATTTTAATACTAAAGCATATAAATTATACGAAAACTAAAAATTATTCGTTTTATAAAAAGTATCACAAAAAAGTATGCCTTAAAATTTACAAATAACTTGCCTGAGTGTATATTTATTGTAAATTGCAACAATATAAAAAAAACCCTAATAATTTTGAATCAGGAAATGAGAAATATATTTAAAATAGTGACTGTAGTTCTGTCATTATTAACATTGGCGAGCTGTAGCAAATCAACTTCAGGAAACTCAAAACTTACAGGAATCCCTTTTAACAATCCTAGGTACGGCAACTATATCAAAGGAAATGCTTTTGAAAGCCAAAAAGTTCCTCTGGGAATGGTTGCAATAGAAGGTGGTTCTTTCACTATGGGACAGGTTCAAGACGACGTTATGTTTGATTGGAACACGACTCCTAAAAGTATTCATGTACGTTCATTTTATATGGATGAAACTGAAGTAACCAATTCTGAATACTTCTTGTACATTCAATACATAAAAGATGTTTTTCCTCCATCAGAAAAAAAATATAAACATATCTACAATTCCGTTTTACCTGACACATTAGTATGGAGAAAGAGCCTTGGAAATACGGATATTTTATCTGAAAATTACCTAAGACATCCAGCATACGCAGATTATCCTGTTGTTGGTGTTAGCTGGTTGCAAGCGAACAAATATTGTAAATGGAGAACAGACGCAGTTAATTTAAAGAAATTAATAGACAAAGGATACATCACAAATATCTTTCAAAATGATAGTTTAAGAAATTACTTTGATACTGAAGTTTTCTTAGCCGATTCAGACAAGCTTTTTGACGGTGATTCAACAGTCTATAAAAGAGGAATTAGAACGAGAGGTACTGCAAGAAACTCTCAAAGCTCTTTTCAAGGAAGAAAAATTACACAAGCAGATGGAGTGCTTCAACAAAAATTTAGATTACCTACTGAAGCAGAGTGGGAATTTGCTGCTAAAGCCAATATTGAAAATAGGGAATACAATAATATAAGAGGTAGAAAAAAATATGCTTGGAATGGTAAATACTCTAGAGAAACTAACAAAAGATTTAAAGGAGATCAATTAGCAAACTTTAAGCAAGGTAAAGGAAACTATAGTGGTTTGTCTGGATGGAGCTCTGACGGTTCTGACATCCCGATTAAAGTTAAATCTTATCCACCAAATGGATTTGGCCTATATGATATGTCTGGAAATGTTTCTGAATGGGTTGCTGATGTTTACAGACCAATTATAGATAGCGAAGCGAATGATTTCAATTATTTTAGAGGTAACATATTTACAAAAAAAATGATTGATAAAGACGGAAAGGTTGTTATCGCTGATATTTCTGATAATACACAAGTAGAATATGAGACGCTACCAAATGGAAAAATTATTCCAAAACAATTACCTGGAAGTGTTAAATATATTCCAATCACAAAAGGCGATACGAGATTAAGAAGAAACTTTAAAGTTTCTGATAATACTGATATTGGAGATGGAGACAAAAATTCATCACGATTTTATCAAGATGATGAAGATCAATTTTCTTCTAAACCAACAATGTATAATTCTCCAAGAAAACCAACTAGAGAAATAGACCCGTTTACAGGTGAAGAAGTACTAGTGAATGATGCTAAAAAAAGAACTACATTAATTAGTAATAAAACAAGGGTCTATAAAGGTGGTTCCTGGTCTGATAGAGAGTACTGGTTAGATCCAGCTCAAAGAAGATATTTACCAGAATATATGGCTACAAATCATATTGGTTTTAGATGCGTTACTGATAATATTGGTCCAATGTCTAATGATAAAAGAACAGCTAAAAATCCATCTAGATAAAATAAATTAATATAAAAAAACCTCACTGTTGTTCATACAGTGAGGTTTTTTTATATATTTTTAAATGATGAAGATTAAAGATATTTATAATTTATACTCTAAATACTTTCTTGTTGATACAGATACGAGAAATATTAGAAAGAACACCCTTTTTTTTGCTCTAAGAGGTGATAATTTTAATGGAAATGAATTTGCCGAAAAAGCGATTAAACTAGGAGCTAGTTATGCTATTGTTGATGAAGAAAAGTACAACACTCACAAAAATATTATTCTCGTGAATGATGTTTTAAAAACACTTCAAAAATTAGCTAATTATCATAGAACCTATATAAAAACAACTATTATTGGAATTACAGGCAGCAATGGAAAAACCACCACAAAAGAATTAATCCATAAAATTTTATCAAAAAAATATAAAATTACTGCTACAAAAGGAAATCTGAACAATCATATTGGAGTGCCGCTTACGCTGCTTTCTATGACTCCTGAAACTGAAATAGGAATTATAGAAATGGGTGCTAATCATCAAAAAGAAATTGAATTTCTATGCACTATTTGCAAACCTGATTATGGGTATATTACAAATTTTGGAAAAGCACACCTAGAGGGTTTCAAAGGTATAGAAGGTGTTATAAAAGGAAAAAGTGAATTGTACCAGTATCTAGAAAAAAATAATAAAATAACATTTATAAACCCCAAAGATGCTATTCAAGTTGAGAAAACAAAACATATGCTTAGCATCTCATTTAAGAATTGTTTAAAATTTATAGAGGCTAATCCGTTTGTAAAATTATCTTATAAAAATGATACTATTCAGAGCCATCTTATTGGAAAATATAATTACACAAATATTGCAATTGCTATTACTATTGGAAATTATTTTAAAGTCTCTGATGCTGATATTAAAAAAGGCATTGAAAGCTATATCCCTGACAATAATAGATCTCAAATAATTAAAAAAAAGTCAAATACAATTATTTTAGATGCCTATAATGCAAACCCCTCTAGCATGAAAGCAGCATTAGATACTTTTAAATCCATCAATACAAAGTCTAAAACCGTTATTTTAGGGGATATGTTTGAATTAGGCAAAACTAGTTTAGAAGAACATAAATCCGTTATAAATCTCGTAAAAAAGTTAAATTTTAACAAAGCCTATTTTGTAGGTGATTATTTTCACCAAACAAAAAGCGAGAATACTATTTTTAAGACATTTGAAGAGTTATTTGTATATTTAAAAAATAACCCTCTTAAAAATCAATCAATTCTTATCAAGGGTTCAAGAGGAATGGGTCTTGAGAGACTTATAGACATTATCTATTGATAGTATTTTTGTGGTATTTAAGTAAATTATCAATAGGTCTTTGTATTACATCTGAAATTACTAAATTATTTTTCTGAGCTACTTTTTCTAAAATATCTCTAAAAAAATATGCAATTGAACCAATAAAATAAATTGGAGTTTCTGATGTTTTATTGTATGGTAAAACTCTGTATTTGAAAAACTCTTGAAATCCTTTTTTTATGATTTTTTTGATGTACTTATCCTCTTTAAAATCGAACATAAATTTAGCAAAAGAAGCTAAATACATATTAGGATTTGTTTCTCTGTATAAATTCTTCTTTATATGATCTGCGTCTAGATCAAATTCTTTTGAAAACTTCTGGGCAATTTTCTTTGGCATAGTATTATAAAAATAATCTACTATTAATATTTTTCCAAAATAATTACCACTCGCTTCATCCATTAATATGTATCCTAATGAATCCGATACCATCTCCATATTTTCTCCATTGTAAAAACAGCTATTAGAACCTGTTCCTAGAATACAAACAATAGCTGGCGCATTGCCTGAGGAAGCGTATACAGCGGCTAACATATCTTCAGCTACAAAGACTTTTGCGTTGATGAAAATAGACTCTAGGATGGTTTTTAAAATACCTACAGGTTTTGGAGTTCCACAACCAGCACCATAGAAATGAATTTCCACTACTTCTTCTTTAATATTGATCAATTGAAACATATTAATGATTCTATTGTACAACTCCTCTTGAGGTACAATTGCCGGATTTAAACCAAGTGTTCTTACTCTAAAGGCTTCCTCTTTATTATTGTTTAGTGCAATCCAATCAGCTTTAGTAGAACCACCATCTGCTATTAATATCATATTTTAGTATATTTTTTTGTAAATATATTATAAGTAAATTCCACATACAAGAGCAAATGAACTTTCAATCGTTTTCGTAGCTATAAATTTATTTTGAAAAATAATTTATTGGGTAAATAATTGTAATTTTACACAACAACACAGATATATGTTATTTTTTAAGAAAAAAAATCCCCTTTTATCTTTTTGCCTGAAAACTTTATTGATATCCACTCTCATCTATTACCAGGTATTGATGATGGAGCTTCTGATATAGAAAATTCAATAGAATTTATTTTAAAATTACGTTCTTTTGGCATTAAAAACTTAATTACTACTCCTCATGTTTTAGGAAATATTTACCCTAACTCTTCTATAACAATAAAAGAGAAATTAAAAGAAGTTCAAAAAGAACTTATAAAAAGAAAAATTGAAGATGTTTCTTTGAGGGCTGCTGTAGAATACATATTAGATGAAGAATTTTGTAAATGACTAGAAAATAAGGATATACTTACATTAAAAGATAATTATATCCTCATTGAAATGTCTTATTTTAACCCTCCTATTAATTTGTTTGAAATTCAATTAAAGGGATATAAACCAATTTTAGCTCATCCAGAACGCTATAATTTTTACCATAACGACCTCAAAAATTATTATAAATTAAAAAAAGTAGGTTGTTTATTTCAATTAAACTTATTGTCTTTGACAGAACGATATGGAAAGAATGTACAGAAAATTAGTAGGAAACTAATAGAAAAAAAATTATAAGATTTTGCAGCTTCAGATGCACATCATCACACTCATTTAGAATTATTAAAGAACATTGGGACCAAACAAAATTTGATAAAAATAAAACATTTATTATATCATAATAGGTCTATATTCAAATAAAAAAAGAACATTTAGAATGCTCTTTTTTTATCGACAGTTTCTATGTATTTGAGAAGATCTTCTTATACCATGGTTTTTCTTGTTGAGAAAGATCACCGTAACCATAACCATAACCATAACCATAACCCTTAGAAGCGTCTGTAGCATTTAAGACAATTGACATATTTTTGAGTCTCTTTTTAGAATGAAGTTCTTCTGCAATCGACAACAACCTTTTATCAGTGTAATTTGCTCTTACTACATATAAAAACATATCTGCATACTTCGAGATTAGTAATGTATCTGTCACTAAGCTAACTGGTGCAGTGTCTAAAACTACAAAATCATAGTTGCAGTCTTTAACTTCTGAAAATAGAGTCTCTACTCGCTTACTTGCTAATAACTCTGCCGGATTTGGAGGAACTGCACCTGATGATATAATCTCTAAGTTTTTAATTCCGGGAAACATAGAGATCATATCATCTAGTTTTAGGGTATCATCTGTAAGGTAATTGGTAATTCCTTTATTATTCTCAACTCCTAAGTATTCAGTAAACTTTGGTGCTCTTAAATCCATACCCATTAAAAGTATTCTTTTACCTGACAAGGCTAGTGTAGCCGCTAAATTTGTAGAAATGAATGATTTCCCTTCTCCTCCAAAAGTGGAAGTGACAAATATAAACTTACTAGATTTGGCTTTATTAGGTAACATAAAATCTAAATTTGTCCTAATTAACCTAAAAGCCTCGGAGGTGCTTGACCGTTGTTCACTCGCAATAATTGATTTGCTTTTATCTTGTGATATTGGTATGTCTCCTAAAAAAGGAATAGACAACAAATTTTCAATATCATTTTTACCATGCACTTTTGTATCTAGCAAATCTTTTAAATAAATAACAGTAAAAGGGATTATAAGGCCTAATAAAAAAGCTGCTGAAAATATAATTTTTCTTTTGGGTGATGTAGGTAGTCCGTCACTATATGCCGAGTCGATAATTTTAGCATTAGACACTGTAACAGCCAATGAAATATCCATTTCTTCTCTCTTTTTTAACAAGTAGGAATACAACCCTGATATTATCTCTTGTTGCCTTGCTATATCTATATAACCTCTTTCTAAAGTTGGGATTAAAGAAAGCTTCCTGTTGACACTAGAAACTTCATTTTCAATAGTTGCTATCTCCAATTTTAAAGAAGTAATTAAGTTACTTATACTTTTATTTAAATTAGATTTTAAAATTTCTATTTCAGAGATGTACTGAATTAGCATTGGGTTTTTCTTACCTGCATTTACATCCAGTCTGTTTTTTAAAAAAACCAATTCGTTGTATTTTTCTATGCTACTCGCAATAGTTACATCTGCAAAACCAAGATTTTGTGGCAATGTTTCACTAGCAGATTTTTTTTCTTGTAAACTTTTATACACCGATTCAGCGAGCATTAATTGAGTATTTATAACAATCAATTTTTCATTACTCCTAGAGGCATTTTCTAAAATAATTTCTCCTTCTTTAGACAAGCCTGTGATTTTGTTATCTACTTTGTACTCTTTCACTAAATCTTGAACAGATTCCAAATCAATATAGACTTGAGACAAGCGTTGATCAATAAAATCAATGGTTTTGCTTGCGACTTTACTTTTATCTTTTATGGCATCTAAATTGTATTGCCTTATCAGGGCATCTAAAAAGTCTTCCGCTCTTTCTTTAATAGGGTCAGAAAAAGATAAAGCAACAACACTAGAATTTTTATCAACTGGATTTACTGCGACTTTACTTTTATAATAATCTATTGTTCTTTCTCTATTATTGAGACTAATAAAAACTTTAGGTTCATCTTTACCTTTAAATTTGTCAGTTTTTAAAAGCTGAAACATTCCTAATTCGGAAGAAATATCCTCATTAAATTTGTGTGAAGATAAAACAACACCATCCGCATCTAAAAAATTAAAATTATTTGAATCTATTGATGAGATTACAAGAGTTGTATCGTTCGTTTGAAGAATAGATTCGTAATCTTCAAATTCTATCAAATAAGGACTGTTCTTGTATAGTTCAGTAGTTGCAACTCTTCCCTTAATAACATAAGAAACATTTAAGAGTAAACTATCTACTACTCTCCCTACTATTCGCCTTGAGTTAATGACATGAATTTCGTTATCTATATTATTTACAGACCCCATTCCAACAATTCCTAAATCTGCAATGGCGGATAATTCTTGAGAAATTCCTGACTTTTGGTTGTCCTTAATCAAGATACTAGCGGAGGCACTATAAGAAGGAGTAGCATATCTTAAATAGATAAAAGCAAGTATTATTGCAATAGAAACTGAAAGGAAAAACCACTTCCAATTTCTTAAGTATTTTTCAATCTCTTGTATGGTATTGAAGGTAGCATTTTCTTCTTCTTCTGATGCTGTTTTTTGGTTACTCATAGGTTATTTTATCTAAGTAAAAGTGAGATAATGGTAATTAATAATCCGGATATAGAAATAAACAAGCTCGTATTTGTATTGCTTGAAGCAGACTGAATTCTAGCATAATTATGTTCTACATATACTATATCGTTTTGTTGTAAATAAAAAACAGGTGACGTGTAGGTTTTTTTTGATGTTAAATCTACTCGGTACTCTATCTTCTTTTTACCTTCTTCTCTTAGGACTAAAATATTATCTCTTCTTCCAGAAATATTTAAATCACCCGCCAAACCTATCGCATCAAGTATGCTTACTCTCTCGTTGGGTATATTATAAGTCCCAGGTCTTTGAACGTCTCCTTGGACTGTGATTTTAAAATTTGAAATACGGATATTGATATTTGGATTTTTAACATAATCTGGGTCTAGTTTTTCTTTTATCAACAGGATGGTTTGTTCTCTTGTTAACCCCCCAATAGTCAATTTGCCTAAAATCGGAAAATCTATTTGACCTTTGTGGTCAATTAAATAAGAAAGTCTTTGTGGCTGTCCAATTGCAGAACCCGTAGATGCAGAAAAAGCGACAGCTGGAAGATTAAAAAGCTGAACGGCATTTAAATCTTCTGCGGAAATTGTAATTTGAAGTAAATCATCTGGTTTGAAAATTGTATTGTACGAATTGTTGACTTTTTCTTGTTCTATTTGGTCAAATTGAAAGTAGGCAATTTTCTTATTAGAAACACAAGAACTAAAAATTAAAGTTATGAAACAGAAATAAATAATAGTGCTATTTTGTTTTAATACACTCATGAAATTTAATTTTTGGGTAAAAATACCATAATAAATAATTTTTAACTAAGAATATCTAATCTTTCAAACTCAGAATTATTAGAAATATATTCAGGAATTAGTTCTTTCATCTGAAGAACAATCTCATTATTACTTAAATGACTATAATTATTGGAAAGTTCATTCATTTTTTCTTTTAATTTAGTGGTGTCTATTTTCTCTGTTTTGGCAATCAATATTTTATCATGATAGGTCTTCGTTGTGTTTTCGTCATTCGCCAATAACTCTTCATAGAGTTTTTCACCCGGTCTTAACCCTGTGATCTTTATATCCATTTCATCTGGGTATTTCAACCCTGATAAATATATCATTCTTTTTGCTATTTCAAAAATTTTGACAGACTTGCCCATATCAAAAATATAAATCTCCCCTCCTTTACCCATTGTTCCGGCTTCTAGAACCAAACTACAGGCTTCTGTAATTGTCATAAAATACCTCGTAATATCTTCATGTGTGACTGTTAAAGGCCCCCCATTTTCAATTTGTTTTTTAAATAATGGAATCACAGAACCATTAGAACCTAAAACATTTCCAAACCTTGTAATTGTAAATTTCGTCTTTTTACACTCCTCACTGACACTTTTAACATACAGCTCAGCCATTCTTTTAGAGGCTCCCATGACATTTGTTGGATTTACAGCTTTATCCGTTGAAACCATTACGAACCTATCTATTTCGAATTCTATAGACAAATCAGCTAAATTTTTTGTTCCTAAAAGGTTTACTTTGATAGCTTCGTATGGAGATTTTTCCATCAGAGGCACATGTTTATATGCAGCTGCATGAAAGACAATTTGTGGTGAATATTTTTTAAAAATAGTTGTCATTGTAAATGGGTCTCTAACATCAGAGACGATTACTTCAAAATTAGAAACACCTTTTAACTTTAATTGTTGTTCTAAATCATAAAGTGATGACTCTGCTTGATCTATTAAAATCATCAATTTACAATGATAAAGACTCAATTGTCTAGAAATTTCACTTCCAATTGATCCAGCAGCACCAGAGACTAATATAACTTTATTATTTACCTCTCTTTGAACAATAGGATTATCAATATTAATAGGAGCTCTGTCTAGTAAATCATCAATATTTACTTGCTTAATTTGATGCACTTCCAAATCACCATCTATCCATTTAGATAAAGGTGGAACAATTTTAACTTTTATATCCAGATCTATAAACTTATCTGTAATCGTTAATAATCTACTGGAACTTATATTCTGCATTGATATAACCACCTCGTCTATAGCATTATCCTTTATAAATTGACGGGTAATAGACTTATTATCATAGATTTTAACTCTATCTATTTTTTTTCCTATTTTATTATTATTATCATCAATAAAACCAACCACTTGATATTTTGCTTTGGAATTTCTATTTAATGCATTCAAAGTAATCAGTCCAGAATTTCCTGCTCCATAAATAAGGAGATTGTGAATCGATTCTAATTCTATTGAGATTGCCTCATAAAAAGCTTTAAAAATAAATCTACTTAGAATAAGCACAAAGGTTGTAACCAAGTAATGAATGATAATTATTGATCGTGGTATTTGAAAAAAGTCATCTAAATTAAAAATTACAGCAAAAGTGGCTGCGGAAAAAATTAAGACACCTAAAAATGAAGTCGCTAAAAAAATATTAAATGCATCTTTAAGGCCAGTATGCCTTACAATTCCTTTGTAAGAACCCACAATCAAAAAACTCACGGCAGCTAAAAATAAAACGTGGGGAATTTGTTTTATTGGGTTTAATAAATTAAAGTCCAAACTGACATTGAATCGAATAAAGTATGCGAAAAAAAATGACAAAAAAACCAACATCAAATCTATAAATAACACCAACCACTTGGATGCATATTTATGTAATGAATTTATAAAGAATTTTTTGATCATTTTTTTGCAACTTTTCTTACGAATTTAAAAAAAATATTTCAATTGAAGACTTAATTCTTTTTAAATCAATTGATGAAAGGTTTGAACCAGAGGGCAAACAAAGTCCTTTTTCAAAAAGACTTTGAGCAATCGTATTTCCATAATAATTACACTCCTTAAAGATGGGTTGTAAATGCATTGGTTTCCAAAGCGGACTAGATTCAATATTCTCTTGTAATAAGAATAATCTCAATGCTTCTGGAGAAAAACCAGTTTTACTTTCATCAATAAGAATACAACTGAGCCAATGATTGGAACAATAGTTTTCATTAGGTTCTTTAAAAACATGAATCCCATCTGTAGAATTGAACAACTCCTCTTTATAAAATTTATTATTCGCTCTTCGATATTCAATGTGCTTATCTAAGACCTCCATTTGTCCTCTTCCAATTCCTGCTAAAATATTACTCATTCTAAAATTGTAACCTAGCTCTGAATGTTGATAATGTGGTGCTTTGTCTCGTGCTTGTGTGGCTAAAAAAATGGCTCTTTGTTTGAGTTCTTCTGTTTTACAAATTAAGGCACCTCCACCGGAGGTTGTAATTATTTTGTTCCCATTAAAAGATAAAATTCCAAAATCTCCAAAGGTGCCACATTTTTGACCTTTATAAGAGGAACCCAAAGCTTCTGCAGCGTCTTCAATTAATGAAATCTTATATTTTTTAGCGATTGCTGAAATTTGATCAATTTTAGCAGGCATTCCATATAAGTGAACCACAATAATCGCTTTCGGCTTTTTGCCTTTTAAGATCAGACTCTTTATCGCCTCTTCCAATGCTTTTGGACACATATTCCAAGTATCCATTTCACTATCTATAAAAACAGGAGTTGCTCCTTGATATTTGATAGGGTTTGCAGATGCTGTAAAAGTCATGCTTTGACAGACAACAGTATCTCCTGCAACAACGCCAGAAAGAATTAACGCCAGATGAATTGCTACAGTTCCAGAACTGAGAGCTACAACCTCATTTTGGGTATTTAAATATGCTTTTAAATCTTGTTCAAAACCCAAAATATTAGGCCCTACAGGAGCTATCCAATTAGTATCAAATGCATCTTGTATAAATTTCATTTCACCTCCTCCCATATGGGGAGAAGAAAGCCATATTTTTGAATTCATTTTTCTACACTGAATTAAATATTACTTTAATAGTTTTGATAATGACAACAAAATCTTTTAATAAATTCCTTTGGTTTATGTATTTTAAATTTATCTCCAACTTCTTGGGCATAATATAATCAATATAATATTGATTTGGATCTTCTTCTTTAGATAAAATCTCATTTTCATTTCTAAATTCTATAGAAGCTAAGTCAGTAATACCTGGTTTAACATTTAAAACTTTCTTTTGAATTTCAGAATATAAATTTACAAATTGCCTCACTTCTGGTCTTGGGCCAACAAAACTCATATCTCCTTTGAAAACATTAATTAATTGAGGTAGTTCGTCTAATTTAAATTTTCGCAAATAATAACCAATTGAAGTAACTCGTGGGTCTCTACCACCTACTGTTAATAATCCTTTTTTATGAGCATTTACATGCATCGTTCTAAACTTGAATATTTTAAAGTCTTTATTATTTTTACCAACTCTTGCCTGTTTATAAAATACAGGACCTGATGAGGAAATTTTTATAAGGATAGTAATTAAAAACAAGATAGGAACTATAATCAATAAGCCTATAAAAGATAAAATCAGATCAAAAAACCTTTTTAACATTATCCTTTAATTTTAGTTACAGAATTTACAACAGCGTCAACAACTTTAATAACATCATCACTATTTAAATCATAATAAACAGGTAAAGAAATTTCGCATTCCCATAAAGATTTTGCCATAGGAAAATTGTTCATTTTATAGCCTAAACCTTTATAATAAGACAACATTGGTAATGGTTTATAATGAACATTGACAGCAACATCTTGATCAAATATTTCTTGTATGATTGAATTCCTTTCTTCTAATGTTATATCTTTTATTCTTAACAAGAATAAATGATATGAAGACTCTCTAATCTCATCTTTATAATGAGGCAAAATAGCCCAATCATAGTTACTTAATAAATTTGAATATTCTTTAAAAATACTTTTTCTTCTTACAAGTGTTTCTCTATCATACCTTTCAAATTCCACTAAACCAATAGAAGCCAAAATATCTGTCATATTACATTTAAACCCAGCATCAATAACATCATACTCCCAACTTCCTTTTTGGGTTTTGGCTAGAGCATCTTTATTTTGACCATGCAAAGACAATGTATTTAATTGCTTATATACTTCAGTATTATCAAAAGGCTTTGGCAAATTAATACATATTGCCCCTCCTTCTGCTGTGGTTAAGTTTTTTACTGCATGAAAAGAAAACACGGTGAAATCAACTTCAGCCCCTACATTTAACCCCTTGTACTTTGCTCCAAAAGAATGTGCCGCGTCAGAGAGAATCATAATTCTACCTAATTTTTCTTGATTTTCTGATTGAGGGGTGAATTTCCTCCTTATTTCCGGCTTATTAACTATTGCTTTTAATTCATCAAACTGAATTGGCAATCCACCAACATCCACGGGTATTATTGCTTTAGTCTTTGAAGTAATGTGTTTTTCAATTTTAGAGACATCAATTCCAAAATCTGAATTAACATCAACCATTATTACCTTTGCTCCTCTGTGTATTACAATATTAGCAGATGCACAATAGGTATAAACAGG
>JAQWIO010000023.1 GCA_029248845.1 Polaribacter sp.
ATTTTCTAAACCTTTTTAAAAAAAAAATTAAATTAATTCTTAACTAAATCATTTTTAACAACTTAACAAATGACTTTTTTACTATCCTGAAAAGAATGAATCTTTAAAAGACTGTCAAACAAAAATTATCGAGTAAATAGAACATGTATAATAAAAGGTAAATAACGGTAATAAGCATTGCTTTGGATTGGTTCTCTGAAAAAAAAAATTAATCTGACTGGAGGAGGCATAAAAATGTAGGGGAATGGTAGCAGGGAATTGGTATAAAATCGATTGTTTAACAAATCTGGTAAATGAAATTTACTTGTGATTACGAATTATTTACTAGACAATGCGGTATGTAAACTCTCACAATGAATATGACTATTGTCTCTTTTTCTTTCTATTTTTTTTATTCCATTTTTTTCTCATCCTATCAAGCATCAATTTGTATTCATCTACATTAATAAGTGCCTTTCTTGCAGTCAATATTTTGATAAAATCGAAGTTTAATTTTGATGCTTGCATTTGAAGTTCACCTGATTGGAAAGCACGTTGAAGTATATTTTCTATTAAAAAATCTTCATTTATAGTTTCTGGATGATATTCTGATTTTAAAGATAGATTAAAAACATTTGCAGTGGTGTTGTACCAAAAAGCATTCCAACCACTTCTTAGAATTTGAATGTTTTGAAAGGCAGTTTTCCCTGTTTGGCGATGAATTAATTTGATTAAAATTCGACCTTCCGTATTGGTCATTTTTTTTACTTGATCTGTAAATTCTCCTTCCATGTAATCTTGAATTAATCTTATGTATTTTTTTCTCTTCCTTTTAGAGGGTATTTTTTCTAATCTTAAGTTAAGAGAATCGAGCCTTTGAGAAGCTAATTTTGCAAATGGATATACTTTAAATACTTTTCTGCGAAACCATAAATAGTAACGAAGATCACTTTTAGCTTTGAATTTATGTTTTGGCAACAATGAAAACTCATTCAGATTTATAGTTAAAGTATCTCCTGGTTTGACAAAAACGAAGTCTTCTTTTGTAGAAGACATGGAGTCTATTTCTTTTTTTTGAGAAAAAGAAACCAAAGAATTCACGAAGACATATATGTATAATAGTTTTTTCAAATTTTTACTAAGTTGTCATGAATGAAACCAATCTTTAAATCAATGAGAAATCTTATTTAAAAAATCTTGTTCAGAAATTATTTCTATCCCCAAATCTTGAGCTTTTGTCAACTTACTCGGTCCCATATTATCTCCCGCAACAACATAACTTGTTTTTTTTGATATGGACGAACTGACTCTACCCCCATTATCTTCAATTGCTTTTTTAAGTTCATTTCTTTTCAACTGATAAAATACACCAGAAACTACAAATACCTCTCCTTTTAATAACTCTGTTTGATTTTCTAAATTTTCTTGAGATACCTCTAATTGAATTCCGGCTGCTTTCAAACGATTGATCAATTGAATATTCCTTAAATCAGCGGAAAAATCAATCATACTTTGTGCGATTCTATCTCCAATTTCATCAACATTAATTAACTCTTCAAAAGATGCTGTCATAAGGTTATCTATAGATTTAAAATGCTTTGCTAGTTTTTTAGAGACCGTTTCCCCAACAAAACGAATCCCTAGCGCAAATAATACTTTTTCAAATGGGATTTCTTTTGATTTTTCAATTCCAATAATCATATTTTCTGCTGATTTCTCAGCCATTCTTTCTAAAGGAATTATTTGCTCGATTTTTAAGTTATATAAATCTGCATAGTTGTGTATCAATCCCTCTTTTCTTAACAAATCTACCGTTTCTCCACCCAAACCATCAATATCCATAGCCTTCCTACTTATGTAATGTTGAATTCTCCCTGTAATTTGAGGAGCACAACCAAATTCATTTGGGCAATAATGTTTGGCATCACCTTCGGTTCTAATCAACTCAGTATTGCATTCTGGGCAATGGGTTGCATAATCCGTAGGTTGAGAGTTTTCTGGTCTTTTTGTAAAATCTACTGCTATTATTTTCGGAATGATCTCTCCTCCTTTTTCTACAAAAACAGTATCTCCTATCCGTATGTTTAATTTCTCTATTTGATCTGCATTGTGAAGTGATGCTCGTTTTACAATTGTTCCTGCCAATTGAACGGGTTCTAAATTTGCTACAGGGGTAATTGCACCAGTTCTCCCAACTTGATAGGTAATTTGGCGCAAAATAGTAGAAACTCGTGCAGCTTTGTATTTGTAGGCAATTGCCCAACGAGGAGATTTTGCCGTATACCCAAGTTCCTCCTGTTGTTGTAAATTATTTACTTTGATGACAACACCATCTGTTTCATAAGGCAACTCATGTCTTTTAGAATCCCAATGGTTCACAAAATCGAAAACTTGCTCTATAGAATTTGCTAAAGCAATCGTTTTAGGAACCTTAAACCCTACTTTTCTGGCATTTTCTAAACTCTCAAAATGTGTTTGATACTTCCTTTCTGATGTGACTACCTGATACAACAAACAATCTAACGGGCGCTTGGCTACCTCTGTACTGTCTTGTAACTTTAAACTTCCACTGGCTGTATTTCTTGGGTTTTTATATTCTTCTTCCCCCTCTGCTAAGCGTTGTTCATTCATTTTCTGAAAACCATCTAGAGGTAAAATAATTTCACCTCGTATTTCAAAATTACTTACAAAGTCGGATTTTAAAGATAATGGTATCGATCGAATTGTTTTGATATTTGCAGTAACATCATCTCCTTGAAAACCATCTCCTCTTGTTACTGCTTTGACAAATTGGTTGTTTTCGTAGGTAAGATTGATAGAGGCTCCATCGAACTTAAGTTCACAGGTATATTCAACATCAGTGGTTCCTAATATTTTTTGAATCCGTTTTTCCCAATCAAACAAATCTTCTTTAGAATATGAATTACTTAAAGAGTACATTCTGTTTTGATGGGTAACCGTTGTAAAATTCTTGGTAATTTCACCCCCCACTCTTTGGGTTGGAGAGTTTGAATCAAAAAATTCAGGATTGGCTTCTTCTAGCTTTTCTAATTCTTTAAGAGTGGTATCAAAATCGAAATCTGAAATTGTCGCATTATCTAAAACATAATAATTATGGGTATGCTGATTTAATTCTTCGCGAAGTTGTTCTATTTTTTGTTGAATTGTCATGAAGCTGATTAAGTTTTCTTTATCAATCTAAAATTGCATGCGTATAGCCTCAAAAATAATATAATAAATATAAAATTCATCATAATAATAATTGTATTTATAAACTAAAAATAACTTTATATACTAAGTTGTATTGGAAGCATTCATTAATATTCCAATTGTTTTCTTCATCAATAAAAGTTCAAGTGAATTGTAAATTACTAATTTTCAAAAACGTTGTAGTTTAATGAACAGAAACAATTAGAAAAAAGGGTCTTTTTTTTTAATAATAGGTGAACCTTCTCACCTTTGCCATATGTTTTGCCAAACGCATTACTTGATGAGAATACCCATACTCATTGTCATACCAGACATATATCACAATTGTTTCTTCGGAAGTTATTGTTGCTTTACTATCGAAAATTGAGGGTGCAGTAGAACCAATAATATCAGAAGAGACTAACTCATTATCTAGAGAATATTTAATTTGCTCAACCAATTCTCCCTCTAAAGCATACTTTTTTAATATTGAATTTATACGATCTTTTGAAACTTTTGTCCTTAACTGTAAATTTAGAATTGCCAATGAACCATTAGGAACAGGAACTCTAATTGCGTTTGATGTTAATTTACCTTTTAATGCCGGTATGGCTTTTGAAACAGCAACTCCTGCACCAGTTTCTGTAATTACCATATTTAGAGCTGCAGCTCTTCCTCTTCGGTATTTATGATGCATATTATCTACCAAATTTTGGTCATTCGTATAAGCGTGAATAGTTTCTATATGACCTTTAAGAATTCCAAAATTTTCTTCTAGAACTTTCAAAACCGGGGTTATTGCATTTGTTGTACAAGATGCTGCTGAAAATATATCTACAGTATCTGGATTATATTGTTTGTGATTGACTCCATAAACAATATTTGGAACTCCTTTTCCTGGTGCCGTCAATAGAACTTTACTTGCTCCTTTTGATTTTAAATGTCTCCCAAGAGCAACATCATCTTTAAAAGCTCCTGTATTATCAATGATTAAAGCATCTTTTATCCCGTATTTTGTATAATCTACATCTTCTGGGTTATTTGCAGAAATCATATGTACAGTCGTTCCGTTTATGGTTAAAGCCTGACGCTCTCTATCTATTTGTACAGTTCCTAAAAAATCTCCATGAACAGAATCTATACTTAACAAGGAGGCTCTTTTTGCTAAGACAGTTTGATTGATTTCTCCACGAATTACAATTGCTCTCAAGCGTAACTGAGAACCTTTACCCATCTTAGTCATTAGTTCTCTTGCTAATAAACGACCTATTCTTCCAAAACCATATAAAACAACATCTTTTGGTTGAATATCTTCTGATTCTGTTGCTCCTTTTAATTTATTCTTTACAAACTCGACTTTACTTGCGCATTTTTTCAAACTTAAATGGCATTCATAGGCTAATTTACCAATATCTAATTTAGAGGAGGGTAAGTCTATTTTTTGAATTGCTTTGGCGATATCTAAAGCGCCTTGAATAGAAATTGGCTTACTTACAAATTCTTTTGCATAGCCAATTAAATTTAAAACTTCGCTTGCTCTTTTATCTACTAAAGAATTTCTAAAGAATACTAATTCTATAGATTTGTCATACCACAAATCATTCACAATAGTTATGAATTCTACAGCGGCTCTTCTGTTTTGAGTTTGAATTAAAATTTCTTCTTCGTAATTTAAAATTATTGACATAATTATCTATTTAATTTTTACTACAAAAGTATTCTTTTATTTTGAATACGAAATCGATTTCGTAAAAATTTTTGTAAATAAAAAAATCCTGATTGATATCAGGATTTTAAAATAAGAAATAATATATCTTTCTATCTAAAAGCGTAGCGCTCTCTTTCTCCGTTTAAATTTATAACCTCTATATAGATGGGATTTCCATTACCATAAGAAGCATCTATTGTTTTGGCAGCTTCATTAGCATTTAAAACTGATTTTTTATTAATCTTCGTAATTATATATCCTTCTTTAACTCCATAGTAATCTAGATTTGCATTATTGTTTCTAATAATTTTTGCACCTCCATCAATATTGTGTTTCTTCAACTCTTTTTTATTTAAATCTTTTAAATAGATTTTTAAAGTTCGAGAAACAAACAGATTTTTCTTACCTAGTTTGACCGTTTTTGTATAAGACTGACCAGCTCTATCTACTGTAACATTTACAAAATCCCCAGGTCTTTTTGCTGTTAACTGACCTCTTAGTTCTGAGAATTTAGAAATTTTTACATCATTTATTTTCTTAATAACATCGTTAGATTTTAATCCCGCTTTTTTTGCACCACCATCATCGCTAACTGAGGCAATTTTCACACCATCAATGTCACCATCTCTTTGATCTATATTTATCCCCAAAATAGCTTCTTGCACAGAGCCAAACTCTAATAAGTCGTCAATAATTTTTTTAGCAATATTAGAGGGAACCGCAAATGAATACCCAACAAAAGAGCCTGTTTTTGAAGAAATAGCCGTATTTATACCTACCAATTCACCACGAGTATTAACTAACGCTCCTCCACTATTTCCGGGATTAACAGCTGCATCAGTTTGAATAAAAGACTCTATGTTTCCATTACCTTCTAAGTCTCTTCCTTTAGCGCTTACAATACCAGCTGTGACTGTTGAAGTCAGATTATATGGGTTTCCAACTGCTAAAACCCATTCTCCAATTTTAATAGTATCAGAATCTGCAAATGGAATATATGGTAAAGCTACCTTCGCATCAATTTTTAGGAGTGCAATATCGTTTTCTTTGTCAGTACCAACTAATTCAGCTTTATACTTTTTTCTGTTATTTAAAGTGATTTCAATTTCTGAAGCTCCAGCAATAACATGATTATTGGTAACAATATATCCATCTTGAGAAATAATAACTCCACTTCCTGTACCAACTTGTTCATATTTATTCTTCCCATTTGGATTGCCAAAGAAAATATCCAATGGATTTACCTGCGTTCTAACAGATGTGTTTTTAACGTGAACAACTGAGTTTACTGTGTTTTCCGCAGCAACAGTTAAATCTATAGAACTTGTAATTGAATTGACTTTATTATGTATAGTAGGATTATAGTTTGTAGTAATCGTTCTTGTGGGTTGAGAAATTGATCTTTGTATCACTAAACCATCATTAAATAATAATTTATAACCGCCCAAGGTCAAAACTCCTCCTAAGAAAGCCATTCCTAATATCCCAAAAAAATTTTTCATAATACTTAGCTTTTACATTAACAAATATACAGTTTTTACAATCTAAAAAAATTTGTTTAACTTGTCGTTAACTCATTTTAACCACTTTTTAACAATCAATAATTCCTCATTAAATACCTATATTTGTACCAATGAATTTAGAATTTTACAAATACCAAGGAACCGGAAATGATTTTGTGATGATAGACAACAGATCAAAATCCTTCCCAAAAGAAAACACCAACATTATACCAAAACTTTGTGATAGACATTTTGGTATTGGAGCAGACGGCGTTATTTTAATTGAAAATGATACAAATTTTGATTTTAAAATGATTTATTTTAATGCTGATGGAAGTCAAACTTTCTGCGGGAATGGGGGCAGATGTGCAGTTGCTTTTGCAAAAGATTTAAAAATTATAAATTCTAATACTAATTTTAGTGCTTTTGACGGAGCGCATTTTGCTAAAATTGAAAAAGATATTATTTCTTTAAAAATGAAAGATGTTGATGAAATTTTAGTTCATGAGAATTCAATTTTTATCAATACCGGTACGCAGCATCATGTTGAATTGGTGGATGATTTAGATAATTTTCCTGTTTTTAAAAAAGGGAAGGAAATAAGATATTCATATGATGGTCTTGGAAGTAATGTTAATTTTGTTCAGCAAATTAGTCCTTCTACTTTTAGAGTAAGGACCTATGAAAAAGGTGTGGAAGATGAAACATTAGCCTGCGGAACTGGTGTTACAGCTGTGGCAATAGCAATGCACAAAACAAAAAAAACAGACCACAATTTAATTTCATTACCCGTTGAAGGTGGAAATTTAGAGGTTTCATTTACAGAAAAAAATGGAGTTTATAAAAATGTGTTCTTAAAAGGGTCTGCACTATTAGTTTTTAAAGGTAATACTTCAATTTAATGCAAACACTTAAAGGTCCCCTTTTAAAACTAAGAACTCTTGAACCAGAAGATTTAGAGTTTCTATATCAAATAGAAAACGATGAATCTTTCTGGGAAATAAGTCATACTCAAAAACCTTTCTCTAAATATATTTTAAAAAGATATATAGAAAATGGGCATCTAGATATTTTTGAAGCAAAACAACTGCGCTTAATAATTGAAGAAAAGTCTACAAAAAAGCAAATAGGAATGATTGACTTATTTGATTTTAATCCCCAACATAAAAGAGCAGGAATTGGTCTATTGATTCATCCTGATTTTCAACACAATGGATTTGCTTCTGAAGCCTTATCACTTTTAATTAAGTATTCTTTTTCGCACCTAAATTTACACCAATTATTCGCAAATATCACCTCAGATAATACTAAAAGTATGTCGCTTTTTAAGAAATATAATTTTGAAAAAGTAGGTGTAAAAAAAGATTGGATTTTATCAGAAGGAATCTTTAAAAATGAAGTTTTATTTCAGTTAATAAAAGACTAATTTTATTTTTCATTAAAATTAAAATAATTGCAAAAAAAAACAACATACATCTTCGCTAGTTTTCTTCTACTTGGTGGAATTTTAGGATACCATTATTACCAAAAGATCTTTGGAAAAGCAATTACAAGAGAAACTATTCTTTTTGTTTATTCTTCTGATACCTTATTAGATATTAAAAATAAAATTTCTGAATTTTCATCTAAAAACGATGCTTTTCTGATGGTTGCAGGGAAAAAAGATTTCACAAAACCTAGGAGTGGTAGATATCTTCTAAAGGAAGATATGTCAAATAATGATCTTATAAACTTATTAAGAAGTGGTAATCAAGCTCCAATAAGGTTGTCTTTTAACAATCAAGATACCCTAGAAAAACTAGCAGGTAGAGTTGCTCAACAACTAGAAACAGATTCTATCTCTCTATTAAGTTCTTTTACAGACAGTACTTTTTTGTCGAAAAACAATTTGACGGAAGCATCGGTTCTTCAAATTTTTATTCCGAATAGCTATGAATTTTACTGGAACACCTCTCCTAAAAAATTTAGAGATAAAATGTTAAAAGAATACAATCTCTTTTGGAACTCCAGCAGATTAAAAAAAGCTGTAGCCTTAAACTTATCTAAATCAGAAATTATTACTTTGGCTTCGATAGTGCAAAAAGAGACAGCAAAGATAATAGAAAGACCTATTGTAGCGGGTCTGTATTTGAATAGATTAAAAAAAGGATGGCCGTTACAAGCAGACCCAACAATTATTTATTGTATAAAACATAATAAAGGACAGAATTTTGCTGTAAAAAGGGTACTAACTGCTGATTTAGAAATTAAA
>JAQWIO010000029.1 GCA_029248845.1 Polaribacter sp.
TATAAATGCTAAAATTATAAAAGAGGAAGGTGATGAATGGGCTTTTAACGAAGGATGCTTAAGTATTCCTGATGTTAGAGAAGACGTTTTTCGTCAGCCAAAAATTACTATTGAATATCTAGATGAAGATTTTAAATCTCACACTGAAACTCTAGACGGTCTAGCTGCAAGAGTTTTTCAACATGAATATGATCATATAGACGGAGTTTTATTTACAGACAAACTTTCATCACTCAAAAAAAGATTGATAAAAAGAAATTAGAAAATATTTCAAAAGGGAAAATAAAAGCAGATTATAGAATGCGTTTTCCTAATCTAAAGAAAAAAAATAAGTAAAAAACATGGAATTTAATAAAATTATATCTGTATCAGGAAAACCAGGTTTGTTTCAAGTAATCTCTCAATCAAAAAATGCGGTCATTGCAGAATCTCTTGTTGAAAAAAAACGTCTCGCAATTAATACTAAGCAAAATGTAAGCTTGTTAGAAAACATTGCCATTTACACTTATGAGGAAGATATGCCATTATTAGATGTTTTTACTGCTATACATAATAAAACTGAAGGAAAAGAAGCACTTTCTCATAAAGAAAGTAGTAAGAATTTAACTGCTTTTTTTACTGAAGTAATACCAAACTATGATGATGAAAGAGTGTACGCATCGAATATTAAAAAGGTAATTCAATGGTATAATATTCTTACTAAAGCTGGTATGGATTTTTCAAAAGCAGAAAAAAGTACTGAAGAAGTATAGAACTTCTATCATTTCGAAATATATTTTAAATTAAATTATTACTTTGAATAGCAGGAAAGATCAATTAAAAGCTTTTAACAGATTGTTAGATATTATGGACGACCTTAGAGAGAAGTGTCCTTGGGATCAAAAACAAACTTTAGAAAGCTTACGTCATCTTACCATTGAAGAAACGTATGAATTGGCTGACGCAATTTTAGAAAATGATTTAACAGAAATAAAGAAAGAATTAGGCGATGTTCTCTTACACATCATTTTTTATGCAAAAATAGGTAGCGAAAAAAATGCCTTTGATATTGGTGATGTTGCTAATACTATTTCTGAAAAATTGATACATCGACATCCTCATATTTATGGTGATGTAGTAGTAGGAAATGAAAATGATGTTAAGCGAAATTGGGAACAGCTAAAACTTAAAGAGGGAAAAAAATCAGTTTTAGAGGGTGTTCCCAAGGGTTTACCTGCTGTTGTAAAAGCCAGCAGAATTCAGGAAAAAGTTGCTGGTGTTGGTTTTGATTGGGAAAAACCGGAACAAGTATGGGAAAAGGTTCAGGAGGAGCTCACTGAATTAAACCAAGAAATTAAAGCAGGTACTAAAGAAAATATTGAAAAAGAATTTGGTGATGTATTATTTTCTATGATTAATTATGCCCGTTTTATTGACATAAATCCAGAAAATGCTCTAGAAAAAACCAATAAGAAATTCATCAGTCGTTTTCAATATCTAGAAAAAGAAGCTAAAAAAGAAGGCAAAGAACTTTCTGACATGTCATTAACTGAAATGGATGTGTATTGGGAAAAATCAAAAGAGTTTTTTAAATAATTCACATTAAATTAAAATACTTCAATTATTTTTTTTCTTGGTATAAACTATTGAGTTTAAAAAGCCTAAGCCGTATCCAAAAAACTGAGTTATAGTCGTTAGAATACTTAAAAAAGCTACCTGTACGTTTTTATTCTGAAATAAAGAATCTAAAAAAATTAGTAAAAAATAAAAGCAATAGAGATAGAACAGTTCGTAATACTGAAAAATTGCTAAAAGTATGGAGATATCCAATCCAATAATAAAAATACTTGGAAACCAATAAGTAAGTTTTGCTGTTTTTGGATATTTTCTATTTAACAATGGTCTTGCTGAACCAAAACCAAATGTCTGTTTAAAAAATTGCTGAATGGATGCTCTTCGTTTATGAAATACAAATGCTTCCTCTAGTAATTGAGTTTCGAAGCCATTTTCCCAAAGTCTAAAAGTTAAATCGATATCTTCTCCATTTTTCATTTTAGAAAATCCTTGTGTATTTTCAAATGCTTTTTTGGACAAACCAATGTTAAAACTTCTAGGTTGAAATTTACCAATAGCCTCAGTATTTCCACGAATTCCGCCAGTTGTTATAACAGAAGTCATCGCATAATTAATTGCTTTTTGCAAATTAGAAAAACTCTTATGAGCCGCATCTGCCCCACCAAAAGCATCTGTGTAATTATTTTCTAAGCCTATTTTTACTGCTGTTAAGTATTGATTTGGAAGAATAACATCTGAATCTAAAATGATAAAATAATTTCCTGAAGCATTTTTCATACCGAAATTTCTACTATCTCCTGCACCACTATTCTCTTTAAAAAAATAGTTTAAATTAAGTTGATCTTGATACTTCTGAACAATACTATCACATTTTTGAGTAGAGCCATCCTCAATAATTAATACCTCAAAGGCATCAGAGAAATTTTGTGTAACAAGACTTTCTAACAACTCATGAATTTCATTTGGACGGTTGTAAACAGGAATTATGATGGAAAATTTGAGTTTCAATATTTTTGGTTCTAAATTTTTTATTTCTAGATTATTACTTTCTATGAATTTATAGAAAGATAAATAAAAAAATGAAAGGAATTAATATAATCTTTCAATTTTTAAAGAGCCACTTATTCATTGCCTTCAAAAAAAATGACAAACAATTTTAGCCCTGATTGAGTGGTTTGTTTGAACTCTTTTAAGGAACGAAAAAAGCGAGTAACGAAAGCAGGAAATAGCTTCTTTAAAAGCTACTCGAACTTTTCCATTACAGCATCACTTACACCCATATTAGAAAATCCGCCATCATGAAATAAATTTTGCAAGGTTACCTTTTTTGTTAAATCTGAAAACATAGAAATCGTATAATCTGCACATTCTAAAGCAGTTGCATTTCCTAATGGACTCATTTTCTCTGCATATGCACTAAAGCCATCGAATCCTTTCACACCCGTTCCTGCTTTTGTGGGTGTTGGAGATTGAGAAATTGTATTTACACGAACTTTATAGTCTCTACCAAAAAAGTACCCAAAACTTCGCGCAATGGATTCTAAATAGGCTTTATTATCTGCCATATCATTGTAATCTGGAAAGACTCTTTGGGCGGCCATATAGGTTAGCGCAACAATACTTCCCCACTCATTCATTGCTTTTTTTTGATACAAAACATGCATCGTTTTATGAAATGATAGCGCAGAAACATCCCATCCTTTTTTACTAAATTCATAGGATGGATCTGTATATGAGTTGCCTTTTCTGACATTTACAGACATGCCTATAGAATGCAATACAAAATCAATTTTACCCCCCAAAATTTCCATAGATCTTTGAATCAAGTTTTCCAAATCTTCAACTGATGTTGCATCTGTAGGTATAATTTGAGAGTTCGTCTTTTTGGCCAATGTATCTAAATCACCCATTCTTATTGCAGCTGGTGCGTTTGTTAACACAAACGCCGCGCCTTCTTCGTGGGCTCTTTCTGCAGTTTTCCACGCAATGGAATGCGCATTTAAAGCTCCAAAAATGATTCCTTTTTTTCCTTTTAATAAATTGTGCATAAGAATAATCGAATTTAAATATTCATGATGAGTTATATATTAATTAATAATGAATTAGTTTAATAATTCTTTTGCATGGATGAGTGCAGTATCAGAAATATCTTTACCACTAAGCATTTCCGCAATTTCAACAATTCTTTCCTCCGAAGACAATTGCTTTAAATTGGTAGTGGTTACTCCGTTAATTTCTTCTTTAAACACCTTATAATGACTGTTTCCTTTTGCTGCAATTTGAGGTAAATGAGTAATAGCAATTACCTGCATATGATCACTCATTTGCTGCATAATGGCAGCAATTTTATTAGAAACTTCACCAGAAACACCGGTATCAATTTCATCAAAAATAATTGTTGGTAATTGGGTACCTGTGGATAATACTTTCTTTACAGATAGCATGATTCTGGACAATTCTCCACCAGAGGCTACTTTCTTAAGCTCTTCATAATTACCTCCTTTATTGGCTGAGAATAAAAATTCTAAAGCGTCTTTTCCGTTTGAAAAATAGTTTTTTGTTGGTTTTATATTTATGGAAAAACGTGCATTTTCCATTCCTAAATCTGCCAATAAATTTTCTAATTCTTTTGTGAGCTTTGGTATTGTTGTATTTCTAGCTTCAGAAATAATGGCTGCAATAGTATCTAACTTCTCTGAAACAATATTTATTTCTTGTTGCTTGTTTGCAATTACTTCTTCTGCATTTTCTACCTGTAGCACTTTTTCTGAGAACTCTTCATACACCTGTAATAACGCCTCTACAGAATGTACATAATGTTTCTTTTGCAAATTATAGAGTAACTGCAATCTATCATTAATTTCTTCCGCTTCATTTGGATTGAAATCGATGCTTTCATTTGCATTTTCTATTTCAGAAACAATATCATCCAATTCTATTTTTACACTGGTAACTCTTTCTAGTAAATTTTGATATTCTTTAAAAAATGGAGCAATTTTATACAACTTATTTTCTAAGTTATTGACTAAACTTTGAATACCTATTTCATCTGTAATAGAAATTTCTAACGCTTCTGATAAATTGAGTTTTATATCTTCAACATTAGTGAGTCTCTCTAATTTTTCTTCTAATAGATGTTGCTCATCAACTTTTAAATTTGCTGCTTCTAATTCTTTAAACAAATACAAATTATAATCATATTGCTGTTGCGCCTCTCTTTGGGAATTCTCTAGTTCGACCAATTCTTTTTTTAATTGATTCAGTTCAATAAATCCTCTTTGATAAGAAGAAATTCTTTCTTTATTTTTTGCTAGTGCATCTAAAACTGTAAATTGAAATTTCTTGTCAGACAATTGCAATGTTTGATGTTGAGAATGCACATCTATTAACTTGGTTCTCAACTCATTTAATACAGACAATGTTACCGGCGTATCATTGACAAAAGCTCTTGATTTTCCTGAAGGTAAAATTTCTCTTCTAATAATCGTCTCAGGTTCATAATCTAAATCTACCTCCTTAAAAAAATCTTGCAGGTTATAATTAGAAATAGCAACTTTTGCTTCAACAATACATTTGGTGGAGGTATCTTTTAGAGATGATAAATCTGCTCTATTGCCCAAAACCAACCCTAGAGCTCCCAAAAGTATGGACTTCCCTGCACCAGTTTCTCCTGTTATTATTGATAATCCCGAAGAAAAATCAATAGATAACTGATGTATTAAAGCATAGTTCTTAATGGAAAGTTGTGTTAACAAATCTTCTAAATTTAAGGAACTAAAATTAGTGAATTAAATTAAGAAATTGAAAATGTAAATTAGAAATCTATTAACTAATTTTTGGCATTTATTGTTGCCATAAATTAAAGTAGTGTCCTTTTTCAGCATATAATTCTTATGATTCCCTTGTTCTAAAACTTATCCTTTCTGAAGTACTACAATTTCGTCAGCATTAATAACGGTACTTAACCTATGTGTAATAATGATAATTGTTTTGTTTTCTTGTCTTAATCTTTCTATTGCTTTTGAATATAATTTTCGGAAGTTGAATCTAAAGAAGAAGTCGCTTCATCTAAAACTAATACTTCTGTTTTTTATATAAAGCTCCTGCAATAGCAA
>JAQWIO010000044.1 GCA_029248845.1 Polaribacter sp.
TAATTAATTTAAAAGACGATGAAATTGAATGGTTCGAGGATTTAACAGGAGAAAATGAAGAAGATATCGCAACAGAACTAGCAGATTTAATGGACAAGGCCGGTGCGTTTTATGATCAGGAAATGACACAATACGATTAGGTAAAACTTTCGTTTTATTTGGGGTTTCTTAAATGCATATTCATATCCTAAAAAATGATTTCTTATTTTGCCTCCTTAAGCCAGCGATAATTTTATAAACCCACTATAGTTGATGTTGTAATATTTTAAATTATTAATAAAAAATAATTTAGAAGTTGTATAAGTGTAAAATAAGTTCATTTTAACTCTGCAGGTGTTTATTTTGATCCTACTTGACATACTGAATGGATTAATTAGTTTTCAAATAAATTAAAAAGGAGACTTCTTTTCTTCTTCAAATTTCTATTATCTTCGTTTTCTTAAAAAATAAATACAATATGAGTAGAAATAGTAAAGATTATATAGGAATTGCTTTAAAAGGAGTAGCAATGGGAGCAGCAGATGTGGTGCCTGGCGTTTCTGGTGGAACAATCGCTTTTATTTCTGGAATCTATGAAGAGTTGCTAGCAGCAATTAGTACGATTAATTTTAGCTTACTTAAAACTTTAAAAAAAGAAGGTTTTAAAGTAGCATGGAAACAACTTAATGGTAATTTTTTATTGTCACTTTTTGTAGGGATTTTCGTAAGCATTGTTTCTTTGGCAAAAATAATAAAACATTTACTAGAAAATGAACCCATTTTATTGTGGTCTTTCTTTTTTGGTTTGGTCTCAGCAAGTATTATTTATATTGTTAAACAGGTTATTAATTGGAATTTTAAGTTTGTGGTTTTCGGTGTTTTTGGAATTGCATTTGGTTACGTGATTACTATAATTCCTTCAACAAACTCAACTGAAATTAATTATTTGTTTTTAATTTTTGCGGGAGCAATTGCATCTTGTGCAATGATTTTACCAGGTATTTCTGGATCTTATATATTGCTGTTGATAGGTGTTTACCCGGTTGTTATGTCAGCAATTACAACTAAAGATTTTAAAATAATTTCTGCAATTGGAATTGGTGTGATCTTGGGTTTGTTATCATTTTCAAAATTATTAAAATGGCTTTTTACTAATTATAAGAATCAAATGCTTATCGTTTTATCTGGTATCATGTTGGGTTCTTTAAATAAAGTGTGGCCTTGGAAAATGACGGTTTCAACTTACATCAATAGTCAAGGTCTCACAAAACCTTTATTAGAACAAAGTATTTCTCCTTTTTCTTACGATGGTGATGCAGAGTTAACAATGGCAATAATTTTCGCTGTTATAGGTTTTTGTTTAATTTTATTAATGGAAAGAGTAGCAATTCAGAAAAAGTAAATGAAACCAAAAAAATCTTCTTCACAGAAAATTATCCTTTTCTTAAAGGGATTGGCAATGGGAGCTGCGAATAAAGTTCCTGGTGTTTCTGGGGGAACAGTTTCTTTTGTTTTCGGTTTTTATGAAGAATTAATTTACTCTTTAAAAAAAGTGAATTTAATCGCTTTTAAATTACTGTTGAATGGACGTTTTAGAAGTTTTTTTGAATATGTGAACGGATTATTCTTACTGTTAATAATGGGAGGTAGTATTTTTAGCTTTTTTACTATTTCTTTACTTTTAGATTATTTTTTATTTCATTATGAGCTTTATGTTTGGAGTTGTTTTTTTGGGATGATAATTGGCTCAATTTATCAGATAGGAAAAGGTTTTGGTGACTGGAGTTTTAAAAATATTATTTCATTAATAATCGGAATTTCAATTGGTTTAGGAATAAGTTTCTTAACTCCAGCAACAGAAAATGACAATCTTTGGTTTGTTTTTATTTGTGGAATAATTGGTGTTTCAGGAATGACACTCCCAGGGCTCTCAGGGTCTTTTATTTTAATTCTATTAGGAAATTATGTATTGTTATTGGTAGACTCTGTAAATGTATTATTAAGTGTAATTACGAGTATCTTATCTGGTGATTTTGAAGTTTTATCAGATCCAATTAAAGTAAGGTATTTAAAAATAATTACTGTTTTTACTGCAGGTTCTGCTTTTGGATTGATTTCTATTTCTCATGTTTTGGCCTATGTTTTAAAAAGATGGAACCAAATGGTTAATGCCATTATAATTGGTTTTATAACCGGTTCTTTAGGCATTGTATGGCCATGGAAAAAAACAGTCTATTTAAAAGAAAAAGGAAAAATATTAATTGATAAAAAAGGAAATAAAATAGTTGAGAATTATGAACGATTCATACCGGATTTTTTATATTCTGAAACTTGGATTGCATTTTTTTTTATTGCGATAGGTATCGTGTTAATTTTAGTGATAGGTTTTTATGGAAAAAATAAAAAATAAAGTTTTTGGCTTGTTAGGAAAAAATATTGAGTATTCTTTTTCTCGGGGATATTTTAACGAAAAGTTTAAAAAATTAGATTTAGAAAAATACAAATATATTAATTTCGATATTGAAAAAATAGAAGATTTTCAAGAAGTAATAGCAGAAGGGAAAGAAAATTTAGGAGGTATGAATGTGACTATTCCATACAAACAAGATGTCTTAAATTATTTAGATACATTAGATGAAACAGCTAAAGAAATTGGTGCTGTAAATACCATTAAATTCACTAAATCAGGAAAGTTAAAAGGCTTCAATTCAGATGTAGTTGGTTTTGAGAAGTCATTTTTTCCATTGATAGAAAAGCATCATAAAAACGCTTTAATACTAGGAACTGGAGGTGCCTCTAAGGCAATTGAATTCGCTTTAAAAAAAAATGATATTAACTATAAATTTGTTTCTAGAAATCCAAAAGGCGAAAATCAAATTTCTTATAGAGCTGTCACCAAAGCAGTGATAGAAAATCACCAAATTATTATTAATTCTACCCCTATTGGTACTTCTCCAAAGATTGAAGAGTCACCAAATATTCCGTATCAATTTTTAACCAAAAATCACCTGTTGTATGACTTGATTTACAATCCTGAAGTCACAATGTTTTTATCCAAAGGTATAGAAAAAGGTGCGGTCATTAAAAATGGTTTTGAAATGTTGCAACTTCAAGCTGAAGAATCTTGGAGAATTTGGAATGATGATTAATTTTAATAATCAGATAGATAATTTGTAGATTTAGGAACTTGTCAGTATATTTATTGACTATAATAGTTCTATTATAACCAAGACCTTAAACATCTAGATATGTTAGAAAATAACGATAAAAACGTTCAAAAAACGGAAAGTAAAGCTCAAGAAGTTGTAAGTAAAACTCCAGAAACAGAATTTAAAGATACTTTAGAAAAATCAAATACAACAACTGATGCTGTTGAAGATGTACAAAATTCTATTGCTGTTGATGCTGAAGTAGCGGCCCCTAAAGAAGAAAAATCTCTTGTTGTGGATTATTCAAAATTTTCTCTAGAGGATTTAGTTGTATTGCTTCAAAAAACACTTTCAAATAATCCTGTTCATAAAGTTAAAAACCAAGTAGAAGGTATTAAAACAGCTTTTAATCTCTCATTTGGAACTCTATTAGCAGAAAAGAAAGCCCTTTTTATAGAGGCCGGAGGTAATTCTATAGATTTTCAATTTTCTAGTCCGATAAAATCGGAATACAATAAATTATTATCAGATTATAAAAAACAACGCGACGCCTATTACAATGATTTAGAAAAACAATTATCAATTAATTTAGAAAAAAGACTTTCTGTTATAGAGCAATTAAAAGATTTAATTAAAAATGCTGAGACAGCAACGATGTACAAAAGTTTTAGAGAGTTACAAGACACTTGGAGAACTATTGGACCTGTTTCAAAAAATCATTATAATGACACTTGGAAAACCTTTCATCATCATGTTGAACGTTTTTATGATTTATTACATTTAAGTAATGATTTTAGAGATCTAGATTTTAAACATAATTTAGAGGAAAAATTAACAATTATTCAAAAAGCTGAGAGGCTAGCAGAACAAGAAGATGTCAATTTAGCATTTAAAGAACTTCAAGATTTACATAAAATTTGGAAAGAAGATATAGGGCCTGTCTCACAAAATATGAGAGAAGAAATTTGGCAAAAATTTAGTGCGGCTACTAAAAAAATTCATGATAAAAGACATGATTATTTTAGAGAAATGCGTTCTAAATATCAAGAAATTATTGAAAATAAATTAGAAGTTGTTGCAAAACTTAATTCGTATGATACTTCAAATAACAAATCTCATAATGATTGGCAAAAAAGTATTGAAGAGGTAGAAGAATTAAGGCAAGAATATTTTAATTTAGGCAAACTTCCGTTTTCTAAAAGTGAAGATGTTTGGCAAAAGTTTAAGGCTGCTACAAAGAAATTTAATAGTTCTAAGAATGCTTTTTACAAATATGAAAAAAGTGAACAGCAAAAGAATTTAAAAAAGAAAATAGAATTAATTGAACTTGCGGAATCTCTAAAAGACAGTGAAGATTGGGATTTAGCAACCAATACATTAAAGAAAATTCAAACTGATTGGAAAACAATCGGGCATGTTCCGCGTAAATTTTCTGATGAAATTTGGAAACGTTTTAAAACAGCTTGTAACCACTATTTTGATAGATATCATCAACAGAAAAAGTCTTTAGATAAAGAACAACAAGTTATTGTTGATGCTAAAAAAGCATTACTAGAAACAGTAAAAGAACTCAAAGAGCCAACAAAAGAGGAACTTTTAGAAGTTATTAATACTTGGAGAAGTTTAGGTAGATTACCACGAAATTCAAGACATATAGAGGGTAAGTTTAATAAATTAATAGATAGAGCATTAGGAGAATTGTCACTAGGGAAGAATGAAGTTGAAATGTTAAAGTTTACCAATATTGTTGATGGACTTTTTGCTGATAATGATATAAGAAAGTTAGATTCCGAACAAATGTTTATTAGAAAGAAAATTGATGAAGTTGTAAGAGAAATTCAGCAATTAGAAAATAATTTAAGTTTCTTTTCTAATGCTAAAGACGATAATCCTCTTGTGTTAAAAGTAAAAAATAACGTCAATTCTTTTAAAGATGATTTGGTAACCTTGAAACAAAAGTTAAGTTACATAAAAAAAATAGATTATTAAAATTTGGATACTTAACAAAAAACTCGAAGTTTAGCTTCGAGTTTTTTGTTTGAAAATAAGTTTTTTAAATAGATTACGAAAATAAGGCATCCATTTTTGCTTTTTCTTCTTCAGCTAAAGCTGCATCTACCAGGATTCGACCACTGTGCTCATCTATAGTTATTTTTTTTCTATTGGCTATTTCTAGTTGGACTTGTGGTGGAATTGTGAAGTATGAACCTCCAGAAGCTCCACGTTCAATTGCAACAACAGCTAGACCATTTTTTACTTTAGTTCTTATTCTTGTATAGGCAGAAAATAAGTGTGCGTCTAAAGTTTTAGAAAACTCATCAGATTTCTGAATTAATAATTCTTCTTCTTTTTCAGTTTCTTTTAAAATCGCATCTAATTCAGCTTTTTTATGGCTTAAATGTTTTTCCTGCTTCTCTAATTTCTCTTGAGTAGCATCTATCAATTCTGTTTTCTGAGCAATTTTTGCTTTAAATTCAAGAATCCTCTTCTCAGCAAGTTGAATTTCTAAATCCTGGTATTCAATTTCTTTAGATAAAGAGTCGAATTCCCTATTATTTCTAACTTTCTTTTGTTGCTCGTCATACTTTTTCATCAATCCATTAGACTCTTCAATTGCTAATTTTTTGTTGTTAATATCAGTTTCTAGATTAGCTGTATCTTGATTTAGGTTTGAAATACGCGTATTTAGTCCGGCAATTTCATCTTCTAAATCTTCAACTTCTAGAGGTAATTCACCTCTAACATTTCTAATTTCATCAATTCTAGAGTCGATTAATTGTAAATAGTATAAAGCTGTTAATTTTTCTTCAACCGAAATTTCTTTCTTCTTTGCCATGTTTATATGTAATATATAGGATTTGTACTTTTTTCTGATAAAATGATTGCAAAATTACTAAATTTTTTTGTAAGATAATCAACCAAAAGGTTTTTTGTAAACTGTTCGCTCTCATAATGACCAATATCTGCTAAAATAATCTTGTTTTCAGCTTTAAAAAACTCGTGATATTTAAAGTCAGCACTCACATAAGCATCTGCACCAGCTTTTTTTGCATCAGAAATCGCAAAACTTCCAGCACCTCCTAAAACGGCTACTTTTTTTATTTTCTTATTAATAAAATTAGAATGACGAATACAAGCTGTTTTCATTTTATTTTTAAGAAACAGTAAAAAGTCTTTTTCATCCATTTCTGAAGGTAGCTCACCAATCATTCCCATTCCAATATTTTGGTGAATATTTTCTGTAGTTATAATTTCATAGGCAACTTCTTCATAAGGATGATTTTTTTGAAGAGATTTTAAAATTCTCGCTTCATTTTTAAGTTCATATATTAAAGAAATTTGTGTTTCCTCTTCAGTATGATTCTCTCCTTTTTTACCTAGAGTAGGATTCGAATTTTTGTTTCCTCGATAGCTACTTTCTCCATGAATAGAAAAAGAGCAATTATCGTAATTTCCAATACTTCCTGCACCCGCTTTAAAAAGAGAATTTCTTAATTCCTCAGCATTTTTTTTGGGTACTAAAGTTGTTAATTTTTTTATAATACCCTTTTTAGGAATTAAAACGCTGGTGTTTTTCAATCCTAAAACATCACATATTTTTGCTGAAACACCCTTATTGGAATTGTCTAAAGCTGTGTGAGTTGCATAAATGGCAATATCATTTTTAATTGCTTTTAACACAACACGTTCAACATAAGAACTTCCGTTTAGTTTTTTTAAACTACTAAAAATTATAGGATGAAAACTAATTATTAAATTGCATTTTTTTGCAATTGCTTCCTCTATAGTTTCTTCTAGGGTGTCTAAGGTTACTAAAACTCCAGAAACGGTTGTATTATAATTTCCAACCAATAAACCAACGTTGTCAAAATCTTCAGCATAATTTAACGGGGCTAAGTCTTCTATATAATCTGTAATCTCTCTTATAATCATAAAACAAATCTTGTATTGAAAATCAAAGTTAACATTTTCCATTCATCAATTCATAAAAATGACTTATTTTCGTGTCAATGAAATTTTTACGTTTTTTATTATTTCCTTTTTCCATTATTTATAACGGAATAACCACCTTTCGAAACTTATTTTTTGATTGGGGTTTTTTGAAGCAAACTTCATTCAAAATACCCGTAATTACTGTAGGGAATTTAAGTGTTGGAGGAACAGGAAAAACTCCACAAATAGAATATTTAATTCGGTTGTTAAATGACTCTTTAAAAATTGCTGTTTTAAGTAGGGGATATAAGCGTAAAACTCAAGGTTTTGTTTTATTAAATGACACACATTCTGCAGTTGATGTTGGTGATGAACCGTTGCAATATTTTAATAAATTTAACAATATCGATGTTGCTGTAGATGTTAATAGAGTCGCTGGAATTACTAGATTAATAGCAGATGTATCTCCTGAGGTTATTTTATTAGATGATGCATATCAACACAGAAAAGTAAAAGCAAGTTTGTCTATTTTACTTACAAAATATGATGATTTATTTATCGATGATTTTTTATTGCCAACAGGAAACCTCAGAGAAAGTAGATGTGGTGCAAAAAGAACAGATCTAATTTTAATAACTAAATGTCCAAAAAATTTAACAGATTTATCTAAAAAACGAATCGTTAATAGGCTTAAAAAATATCAAAAAAATGTCTTTTTTACATGTATTACTTATGATAAAAAAACATCTGGAGATAAAAATATTTTCACTAAAGATTTAAAAAATTACCAAGTTTTATTAATCACAGGAATTGCAAATCCGTCTTCGCTTTTATCTTTTTTAGAAGAAAATAAAGTAAATTTTAAACACTTTCAATATTCAGATCACCATCATTTTACGGATACAGAAATTGAGATGATTAAAAGAGAATTTGCTTTTTTAAGTTCATCTAAAAAAATCATTTTAACAACAGAGAAAGACTATGTTCGTTTAAAAAGTAACATAGAAGATTTGTCCTATTTGGGAATCCAAACTTCATTTTTATCTAGAGAAGAAGAATTTAATTCGATACTTAAAAGTCATGTTCAACAAAATTAGTGTTTTACTTAGTTAATTTTATAAATGAAATAAGTCTACTTTTGAAACAATCTTTTTTTTCAAATGAAAATTCTTTTTTTACTTTAAAAAAGTTAAATATTGTTACATTTCCATGGAATGGTAGACGTTTTGGACATCATCATCTTCCTCTAATTTTTCTAAAAGTTTTTCTACATCTGCCTGTTGTAGTTCATTCAATTTTGAGGTAGTTGTGGGTATTCTTTCAAAACCTGAAGACAAAATTTCTGCATTATTCTCTTCAAAGAAAGATTGAATTGCTCCAAATTGTTCAAAAGGTGCATAAATGATGATTCCTTCTTCATCATCAAAAACTTCTTCAACTTCAAAATCGATTAATTCTAATTCTAATTCTTCCATATCCATTGTAATATCTTCTTTTTTAATTGTGAAGTTACAAGTATGGTCAAACATAAAAACAACAGACCCAGAGGTGCCAAGGTTTCCGTCACATTTATTAAATGCAGCTCTTACGTTGGCTACTGTTCTGTTATTGTTATCAGTTGCGGTTTCCAAAAGTATCGCAACTCCATGAGGTGCGTAACCTTCAAAAAGGACCTCTTTATAGTTCGCAGTATCTTTATCTGTTGCTTTTTTTATAGCACGCTCCACATTGTCTTTAGGCATATTAGCTGCTTTTGCATTTTGAATAACTGCACGCAAACGAGAGTTTGTTTCTGCATTTGGGCCGCCTTCTTTAACAGCCATAACAATATCTTTACCTATCCTGGTAAATGTTTTTGCCATAGCAGACCAGCGTTTCATTTTTCTTGCTTTCCTAAATTCGAATGCTCTTCCCATTTCTAATATTATTTACGATTTTATTTGACTACAATTTGAATTATAGTAATGAATGATATCCGGTATATCTTTTACCTTAAATTCTTTGTTTTCTGTTTTTTCAACTAAACTTTGGCAATCTTTTAATTGTTTTTTTACAATTTCTCTCAATCTCTTTTTTGAAGTTAATTCTATATTTCCAAAAAAGACTGCTTTTACATCCCTATTTTTTAGAATATAATATTTATAGTCAATTTTATCGGCATCCACAATAGTTGACGCCAAGGCACTAAATAAGCCATAATTATTTAAATAAATAGATTCTGTAATTACAGCGAATAAGGATAAATTACTACTTTCTATGATTGACTCTAGTAATTTTTGAGATCTCCTCCCCAATATTTTTTTGTATTGAAAATTATGAGAGATACTGTCTTTTTTTAAAATTAACTTGCTGCTGTTTTTATGATTATACTTCTCCTTTTTAGTATTTTTATTTTTCTTAAAGATAACTTTGTCATTTAAAATATTAATTCGAGTAATTCCAGTTTTGTTGGTGCCATTTATAAAATATAATTCAGCTTCAAAATATTGACAATAAGATTTTAAACTAAAAACCAAAAAAAAGAGTAGAATACTTTTCTTCATCTCTAAACTTGTAATATTCCCATATTAAATTGTTTTTCTATGGGAGCATGGTTTGCAGCCTCAATACCCATAGAAATCCATGTTCGAGTCTCTAGAGGGTTAATGACAGCATCTGTCCAGATTCTTGCAGCTGCATAATAGGGAGAAATTTGTTTGTCATAACGTGATTTTATTTTGTCAAATAATTCACTTTCTTTTTCTTTCGAAATTTTTTCTCCACGTTTTTTTAATGATGCAGTTTCTATTTGTAGCAGTACTTTAGCTGCAGATTTCCCACTCATTACAGCCAACTCAGCACTCGGCCAAGCAACAATTAACCTAGGGTCGTATGCTTTGCCACACATGGCATAATTTCCTGCTCCGTAAGAATTACCAATAATAATTGTAAATTTAGGAACCACTGAATTACTCACAGCATTTACCATTTTTGCACCATCCTTTATAATCCCACCATGTTCAGATTTACTTCCTACCATAAAACCTGTTACGTCTTGTAAGAAAACTAAGGGTATTTTTTTTTGATTGCAATTGGCGATAAAACGTGTTGATTTATCAGCAGAATCATTGTAGATAACACCTCCAAATTGCATTTCTCCTTTTTTAGTTTTTACTAATTTTCTTTGATTTGCGATAATACCAACTGCCCAGCCATCAATTCTTGCATACCCTGTTAGAATCGTTTGTCCATACCCTTCTTTGTATTGTTCAAATTCAGAATTGTCAACCAATCGCTTTATGATTTCTAACATATCATATTGCGTATTTCTTTCTTTTGGAAGAATTCCAAAAATATCCTCTTCATTTTCTTTAGGTAAAAATGCCTCTTTTTTACTGAAACCGGCTTTATTAGAATCACCAATTTTATCGATAATAAATTTTATTTTGTCTAAAGCATCTTTATCATTTTTGGCTTTGTAGTCTGTTACTCCAGAAATTTCACAATGGGTAGTGGCACCACCAAGTGTCTCATTATCAATGGCCTCTCCAATTGCAGCCTTTACCAAATAACTTCCTGCTAAAAAAATACTTGCAGTTTTGTCAACGATGATGGCTTCATCACTCATAATAGGAAGATAAGCTCCTCCAGCAACGCAACTTCCCATAACTGCAGAAATTTGGGTAATTCCCATGCTACTCATTATTGCATTGTTTCTAAAAATACGACCGAAATGATCTTTGTCAGGAAAAATTTCATCTTGCATTGGCAAATAAACACCCGCAGAATCGACTAAATATATAATAGGAATTTTATTTTCTATAGATATTTCTTGAGCTCTTAAATTTTTTTTTCCAGTAATTGGGAACCATGCTCCAGCTTTAACAGTAGCATCATTAGCAACAATAATGCATTGTTTTTCTTTAATATAACCTATTTTAACGATCACTCCACCGGAGGGGCAACCTCCGTGTTCAGCATACATATCATCACCAGCAAAAGCTCCAATCTCAATAGATTTAGAATTATTATCTAGGAGATAATCAATTCTTTCTCTTGCAGTCATTTTGCCTTTTTCGTGGTGTTTGTCAATTCTTTTTTGTCCACCACCTATTTTTATTTTGGCAAATTTTTTCCGTAAGTCTGAAACAAGTAATTTGTTATAATCTTCGTTTTTATTGAAGTTTAAATCCATAAAGAATCATTTCTTATTTTATGCTAAATTAAGAAATATTCTTTTGAAAAAAATCATAAAAAAAGCAGAGTTAATTATATTTTAAGATTTAAAATTTTCTGGCTACTATTTTAGTAACGAGAAGTGTCCTTTTTTAAGAATTGGTGGTTTGCTTTTATCTGCAGGAGATACTTGTAAATATCCTCTTTTATCTGACGTAGAGAAACTAATATTACTAATAACCACATCACTAATATTTATTCCTGTATCGGTGATCTTGTAACTATAAAAAGTGTCTTCAACAAAGGATAAAACCCAAAATATATTACATTCACTCCCTTTTACAGCAGCTACTTTTTCTGACCAGTCTGCACCTTTATCAATACCTGTAATTGGATCTATGGCTAAATTAATTGGACCGTCAGTGATTTCACTAAAACCACTATTTCTGTTCATATCAATAGTATAGTAGTTAAAACCAGGGTAAGAGGTTCTGCTACTACCAGTAAAATCAGTACTAATGGTAAATAAATAATAAATTGAGATAGAACCTGGTTTGGGAATAATCATTCCTGTATTGGGTACTTGATGTATTTATTTTTAAATCATTAGCTAGAGAACCATCGGTATATTTCATTATATCGTGGTTTTTATCCCAGACAGTGATTCAATCGGAATAAAATAATGAGTCACCATACTGTCAGAAAATGATGAGCAACCTTCACCTGTGTTAATTTTCCCATCAGTTATTGCTGTTGGTGGATTGGTGTTAAAATCCAACCCAGCATTTTCTCCAAAACACCAAATATAAGCTTCTTTTTGAGAAAATGATTTTAAGGCAAAAAAGAGGAGTAAAAGGGTAATTAATTTCTTCTTTTAATAGAGAATGTTTCTTTTAATTAAATATAAGTAAAAAGGATTATAAATCTCTCTTTTTTAACAGTACAAACGACAAATAAATGAAGATAAAGGTCCAAACTGAAACAATAAGAATAGCACTCATTTCTACTTCCGCTTTTTCAAATATTTTTCCTATTGTATTCGCAAGGGTTTTTACTGCTTTAAGTCTAGAGAAAGGTTCTTTTATTAAGTTAGATAATGCCTCTAAGGGTAAAAACTGCATGATAAAATCTACTGATTCAGTGGTGTTTTTGGCATCTTTAAAACTCCAAAATAAATAGCCTTTAAACATGTTTTCTGCAATGAGCCAAACAAAAATAGCTCCTACTGCAAAGGCAGATCTTTTTACTAGGATTCCGAAAAATAACCCCATAGAAAAGAAACCAACTAGTTTTATAAAAAAAGCGAAAAGATACTCTAAATCTGATATTATAATTGAGAATTCATTAAAATCAGAATAGACAATCCCTAAAGTTAGGGAAATAACAAAAACAAATAGTGTAGAAATCAATGCAAAGGCGATTACGGTATAAAATTTAGAAAGAATAAATTCCTTTTTACTCAAGCCATCTATTAAATTTTGCTTTAAAGTTTGATAACTATATTCATTAGATGTCATAGAGACAATGACAAGAAGTAACAAAAACTTAAATATTGCTGCCATATAGGTGTTAAAATGCCAGATATATGGGAAATTAAAAATCCCTTGATCAGCTAAATGCAAATTTAAATCGCCAAATTCAAATTTTATTGTTGCAATGAGAGCGATAGATAATAACAAAGCAAAATATATAATAGAAAGTATTTTACTGGCTTTGTTGTATCTTAATTTATGAAATTCTATGGAAAGAAGTCTTAGCATGAATTTGTTTTTTTAGTGATTAGTTATTGTTTGTTAAATCTAAGAATTGCTGTTCTAAACTTGGTTTTCGTTTTACTAAATGTGAAACAATACAATCATTATCAAACAGGTATTTGTTCATTTTAGAGGCAGACATTTCTTTGTTTAAAGTAGCGATAATAGTCTTGTGATCTTTAACGACTTTATCTATTGCAGGATGTTTTTCTATAATTGCTAAAACTTTTTCCAGGTCAGCCTCAACTTGTAATTCAAATAAACCATGAGAAGCAGTCATTTCACTCACTTTACCACTATATAATTTTTTTCCTTCTCTAATTACAATCACATGAGAACATATTTTTTCTACTTCATCTAAAAGGTGTGATGCTAATAAAATGGTGGTTCCGATTGCTGAAATACTTTTAATAATTTCACGAATTTCATGTATACCCTGAGGGTCTAGTCCATTGGTTGGTTCATCTAAAATTAAAACCTCTGGATCGTTTAATATTGCAGATGCAATGGCTAAACGTTGTTTCATCCCTAGAGAGAATGTGCTAAATTTACTATCTTTTTTGTCGTAAAGATTTACGGTTTTTAATTTTTCCTCTATTTTTTCTGTTGAAATTCCTTTTATTTTGCAAATCAATTTTAAATTTTGGATCGCCGTCATGTAGGGGTAAAAATTTGGGCGCTCTATAATCGCTCCTACTTTTTTTAGTGCTTCATGCATGGAAGCGTTTCCATTAAACCAAGAGAATTCTCCAGAAGTTTTATTTACAACATTTAAAATAATACCTAAAGTAGTAGATTTACCACTACCATTTGGACCTAAAATTCCGTAAATATTTCCTTTTTTGATATCAAAAGAAAGATTATTAACAGCATGAACTTGTCCATATTTTTTATTGATCTTGTGAAGAGATAAAATAGTTTCCAAAGGTTGTTTTTAGCCGGTTAGTAATTTGTAGACGACTAAAATACAATTTTGTTACTGAATAAATTTGACTTTTCAGCAGGGAAGATTTTTAAAAAATGTAGAAGCTATTCGAAAATGTTTCTTTTAATATTCGTTGTAATCGAAATCATCAAAATGACCAAACTCATCGTCAAGTTCTCCTTCACTTCCAAATCCATCGTCTACTTTTTCGGCTATAAATTCTTTTTTAGGAGCTTCATCAGGAATTTCTCCAACAGTTAGAATACTTTGCGGTAAATCTTTTCTTTTCTCATTAGAGATTTCAATAACTTCAACATAAAAAGTCCACATTTTTAAGAAATCGTACACATAAATCAATTTGTTGTTCACCTCCTGAAGGGTGTCTTTTAAAATACAAGTTTTCATAGAAATACCTTCGCCAACCTCATCCATACTAAATAAAGGAATTTCTTCACCTTGATTCCATTCGTCATCAGTTTTATAAAAGGAAGCCATCTCTTGGGCTTTAAAACCAAAAGATTTTGCAATTGTCAAATGTAAATTTTCTAAGTTTATGTTGCGATCAACTAAAAGAGTTCTAATAACATCTTCTTTTGTATCTAAAATTGTGCGTATTTTGTACATGAAATAGTTTAACTTTTTCTGCTACAAAAATACAAATTTTTATGTGTAATTTTACATTAGAATTACAACACATGGATAAAAAAGAAATTTTAGCAATTTTTAATAAAAAATGTAAAAATACATTGATGGAAACTCTTGATATGGAGTTTATTGATGTCGGGAGTGATTTTTTAACTGCAAAAATGCCTGTGACTTCCAAAGTTTTTCAACCATATGGGCAATTGCATGGTGGTGCAACCGCAGCTTTGGCAGAAAGTGTAGGGAGTGCCGCTTCCAATTTTTTTGTAGATCATAAAAATCAGTTTGTAAATGGAATTCAATTGTCTATAAATCATATAAAAAGTAAAAAAGAAGGTGTTGTTTTTGCTACGGCAAAAAATATTCACACTGGCAGAACTACACATTTATGGGAAGTTACTATCACTGATGAAAATGATGATTTAGTATCTGTTGCTAAAATGACCAACATTGTTTTAACAAAAAAATAATTCAGATTTATAATGGATCTCATTTTTAATAAAATTGAAGAGTCTTATAAGAGAAACTTGCCTTTTGTAGCTTATCGAAAACCAAATAAAGTAGAACTCTCTTCTCTCTTTATGAACACTGATGAATTGCATTTTTCATCAGACTTTACAGAATGTGGATTTGTTTTTTCTCCTTTTGATAGCAATGAGAATACGATTTTATTTCCTTTAGAAAATGCAGAATTTATTACTAAAAAGATCTCATATGATGACAGTTTTACATGTAATGATTCTTTTGCGAGTGCGAGTAATAATTATGTGGATCGAGAAAAACATATTTGTTTAGTAGAAAAAGCACTTGATAAAATCAATTATAATGAGCTTAAGAAAGTAGTAGTTTCACGAGAAGAAGAAGTTATTTTAACTTCTTTTGATCTATTAGTAATTTTTAAGAAATTATTAATAAAGTATATAAATGCCTTTGTTTACGTCTGGTATCATCCAAAAGTTGGTTTGTGGTTTGGTGCATCACCTGAAACACTTTTAAGTATTTCTGATGCTAATTTTAGAACAATGTCTTTGGCAGGAACTCAAGTTTACAAAGCCAATGAGGTCGTTTGGAAAAAGAAAGAACGAGAAGAGCAGCAATTGGTTACTTCTTTTATTGAAAATCAATTAGAAAGCCTATCTAACAATCTTTCAATAGATAAGGCTGAAACAATAAAAGCAGGAAATTTATTACATTTGAGAACTTCGGTAAAAGGAACCTTGAACACCTCTTCGAGTATAAAAGAATTGATTAGAGCATTGCATCCTACTCCTGCAGTTTGCGGATTGCCTAGAGAAACTGCAAAAAAATTTATCCAACAAAATGAAAACTATAAAAGAACATTTTACACCGGTTTTTTAGGCGAATTAAATATTAAAAACCAATATTCATCACTTTTTGTAAATTTAAGATGTATGTGTATAGAAGGTGAAATAGCTATAATCTATGTTGGTGGCGGTATTACAAAGGATAGCAATGCAAAAAAAGAGTGGGAGGAAACCATTGCTAAAAGTAAAACCATGAAGAAAGTTCTTTAATAGAAACTAAAAAAAACATACGTTTAATATATATGGTTTTGGATTGTTAAAATTAATTTATAGTTAGAGTGTTCGGCTATAATTTTTTTAAAGCCAACATTAGTGTCTGAAAAAATTAAATATCTTCAAAAGAAACGTCTGTAAAACTTTCTGTAGATTTACTCTCTTCATTAGTTTCGTCACCTTCCTTTTTAAAATACTTTTGATGACGCTCGCTGATCACTTCACTCCCTTTTTCGTTTAGAATATATTCAGTTGCTTTACTCAACATTTCTTGAAAATCTGAAAAGTCTTCTTTGTAAAGGTAAATTTTATGTTTCTGGTAACGAAAACTTCCATCATCATGTGTAAATTTTTTACTCTCTGTAAGGGTTAAATAGTAATCATCTGCTTTCGTTGCTCTTACATCAAAAAAGTAAGTTCTCCTTCCTGCTCTTAATACCTGTGAAAAAATTTCTTCTTGTTCAACTCTCTCTGCCATAATATTTAAAAATAGTAGTTATAAAATATTTATTATTTACTTAACAAATCTAACAAAATATTTAACGTAGTAATGTTAAAGATTAAATTTCTTTTTCTAAAAGTTGTTCCTCATATAAATTTTTGTAGTAACCTTCTGACTTTATTAGTTGGTTATGAGTTCCCTGCTGTGTAATTTCACCATCACTTAAAACAATAATTTTATCAGCATTTTTAGCTGATGAAACTCTATGACTTATTATGAAAGTGGTTATATTTTTAGAAATTATTTCTAAATTAGTTAAGATTTTTTCTTCAGTTTCTGTATCAACAGCAGACAAGCAATCATCAAAAATTAAAATTTTAGGCTTTTTGATGATAGCTCTAGCTATAGAAACTCGTTGTTTTTGCCCTCCTGAAAGTGTGACACCTCTTTCCCCTAAAATAGTTTTGTATCCTTTCGGGAAATTTATAATATTATTGTGAATATCAGCATTCTTAGCAGCTGAAATAATTTCTTCTTCTGTAGCACTGTATTTTCCAAATTTTATGTTGTCTTCTATGCTTTCTGAAAACAAAAATGGATCTTGGGGGACAAAACCAATTTGACTCCGAACATCATTTAAATTAGTTTGCTTAATAGGGATGTTATCTAATAAAACGGTTCCTATTTCTGTGTCGTAGAGTCTTGTAATTAATTCAATTATAGTAGATTTCCCAGCCCCTGTTTTTCCTAATATAGCCAATGTTTCTCCTGATTTTATAGAGAAATTAATGTTTTTTAATGCTGTGATATTTGTATCATCGTAGGTGAAAGTAACATCTTTAAAAGTAACATTCCCTTTTAATTCTGAAGAAGAGGTAACAGTGTTTTGAATCTCTGGCACTTGCTTTAAAAACTCATTTATTCTTGCTTGTGAGGCTTCAGCTTGCTGAACCATTGAGGTTACCCAGCCAACAACAGCTACTGGCCAAGTAAGAATATTTACATACAACATAAACTCGATGATGGTTCCGAATTGAATATCACCACTTATGTATTGTTTTCCACCAACATAAATAACCAATAAGTTACTAATACCAATTAATAAAATTATTAATGGGAAAAAGAGTGCATTGGCTTTTTGTAGATGAATATTTTTCTCTTTACTTTCATTAGCAATTTTATCAAAACCCTTGATGATTGAGGCTTCAATTCCATAAGATTTCACAACATTAATTCCAGAGAAAAATTCCTGATTAAAAGTGGTTAATTTTGATAAATACTCTTGAACAATAGTGCTTCTTTTATGAATAACTTTACTTAAAACAAATATTGAAATTGATAATAAAGGAAATGGAATTAGCGTGTACAATGTTAGTTTTAAATCTATACTAATCATCTGAGTAAAACCAACTGTAAAAAGCACAATCATATTTATACTATACATAATAGCTGGTCCTACATACATTCTTACCTTAGAAACGTCTTCAGAAATTCTATTCATAAGATCACCTGTCCTGTTTTTTTTGTAAAAGTTAATTGATAGTCTTTGATATTGCTGATAAATCTCGTTTTTGAGATCAAATTCAATCAATCTAGAAGTAACAATAATTGTTTGTCTCATTAAAAAAGTAAAGAAACCAGCCAAGAATGCAACCCCAATAATAAGAAGTACATTTTTTAGTAATTGCTGTGTAACAGCCTCTAAATTTGTAACCCTTCCGTTTAGGTATTCTTCTACAATATTTAGAGAATCTCCAATTATTTGAGGGATTTTTAATGCTAAAAATTTAGATAATATTGTAATTAAAACACCTATTAATAAACGCCATTTATATATAGAAAAATAGTTGTTTATGTATTGTAGCTCTTTCAATGAATTTTAAATATTTAAAAAATAAAATGATAATTAATTGAATGTCTGTATATTAAATTATTTGTTCAAAAAACAAAGGTACAAAGATATAAGTTTGAGTGTAATTTTTATTCTTAAAAAGTATTAAAAAGGTAATAGAATAAAAGTAAAATAATACTATTTTTGCAGTGTAATTAATATAAGTTCTTTAAAATGATTAATAGAAGACATATTCGAGTTAAAGTGATGCAGTCTGTATACGCTATGTTACAATCTCATAATGATGATATCATTAGAGAAGAGAAATTTTTAAAACATAGTGTTTTAAAATTGTATGAATTGTACGTTTTAAATCTGCAATTGTTAGTTGAAGTGCAGAAATTAGCTGCCAAAAAAATTGCACTTTCCAAAAAGAAAATTCTCGCTACTAATGAAGAATTAAATCCAAATAATAAATTTTTAGAGAATAAAATTATAAAGACAATTTCAGAAAGCGAAAGTTTAGAAGGTTTTATAGCCTTAAATAATTTAAAAAATTGGGAATTAGATTTTGAGTATGTGAAAATTATTTTTGAGCAATTACAGAAAAGTGATTTGTATAAAAATTATTTGAACATTGATGAAGATTCTTATAAGATTGATAAAGCTTTCGTTATCAGTTTTTTCAAAGAAATTATTGCACCAAATGATAAGTTAGCTGAATATTTTGAGGATACTATGATTTCATGGGTAGATGATATTCCTTTTGTAAATACTTGGTTGGTAAAAACCTTAAGTAAGCAGAAAGAAAATAATGCATTTATATTAGGAAGCTTATATAAAGACAGAGATGATGAGAATTTTGTTTCTCAGATATTTACAAAAACGGTTTTAAAACACAAAGAATACGAAAAAGATATAGAAGATAAAACACCAAATTGGGAAACAGATAGAATTGCAGATATAGATATGATTCTTATAAAGATGGCAATTACTGAGTTTATAAATTTCCCATCAATTCCAACAAAAGTTACTATTAATGAGTATATAGAAATTTCTAAAGATTACTCTTCAGAAAAAAGCAGTTACTTTATTAATGGAGTTCTAGATAAGATTTCGAAGGAATTTATAAAATCTAAAAGAATCGTAAAAATTGGTAGAGGATTAGTTTAATCCTATTGGTTTAGAAAATTTATTTATTACTTTTACAGAAAATTAAAATAAAATGAGGAAACAAACACTTTCATTAGTATTTACAATAACGATATCCTTTTTTATAGGGTGCAAGGACGCAACTAATGTGTCAAAAAAAATTAACAAAGAAAATTTAGACAAAGCTAAGACTAGAGATGTTGAAATTAAAAAAGGAACGGCAATGATTTCTTTTGATAAAAAAGAATATGATTTCGGAATAGTCAATGAAGGAACCGTTGTAGAAACTAGTTATTTGGTAACAAATTCTGGGAAAACAGATTTGGTAATTACAAATGCAAAAGCATCTTGTGGTTGTACAGTTCCTGTTTGGCCTAGAGATGCTATCAAACCGGGTAAAACTGGAGAAGTGAAAGTGAAATTTAATACTTCAGGCAAACCTAATAGACAACAAAAAACAATCACTTTAACTACAAATACAGAATCTGGTAGAGAAGTCTTAGTATTGAAAGGTTCTGTAACACCAAAAGCAAAAAAATAATTATGTATACTTTACTATTTTTACAAGAAGGAGCTGGAAGTTTAACGAGTATGTTGCCTTTTTTAGCAATCATTGTTGTGTTTTATTTTTTTATGATAAGACCACAAATGAATCGACAAAAAAAAGAGAAAGCTTTTCAATCAGAAATTAAAAAAGGATCAAAAGTTGTTACCTCTAGTGGGATTCACGGTAAAATTGCAGAGGTTAATGCTGCAGAAAATACAATTACAATTGAAACAGGGGCAGGAAAAATTAAATTTGAGCGATCTTCAATTTCAATGGAGTTGAGTAAAAAATATTTAACACCAGTTAAAAAATAAAATGCAAATTTTAAAATTAATAAGTGAGCATTGTCTTTTTAGACACTGCTCACTTTTTTGTTTACAAGCTTTTATGTAGATTGCATAAAATTCATTTATAATCTTGAGAAATAATAAAAAAATATCGAAAAGTTTTATTGGCTTTTTGATTACAGCTGTCCTGATATGGTTTTTAATAACGCTGTCTAAAGAGTATATGATTGTGTTAAGTTTTCCTGTAAAATATAATAAGATCCCTCAAGATAAAATTTTACAAAAGAAGCCCACAAAAGAAATAGATATCCTCGTAAAATCATCGGGTTTTAACATTATAAGTTCAAGATTTTCGAATAAAAGCATCCAATTAAATGCGAGTAATTTGACTAAAAAATCTGCACATAGATATTATTTTTTAACCAAAAGTCAAGAGAATCAAATTCAAAAACAACTTCGTTCTGGAGTCGAATTACAAGAGATTATTTTAGATACAATCTACTTAGAAATTGGAAGTCTAATTTCGAAAAAAGTACCATTAATTCCAAATTTAGAAATCTATTATCACATTGGTTATGATGTTTCAGAATCTGTTTCAATTCAACCAGACAGTCTTATAATTTCTGGTCCTGAGGCACAGATAAATAAAATAGATAAAATAAATTTAGAATTGTTGAAATTAGAAGATGTTAAGTCAGGTTTTTCCGAAAAAGTTAGCATTTTAATACCCGAAAACATAGATGGTTTAAAAGTTAGCTCAGAATTTACAACGGTAACTGGTAAGGTAGAAAAGTTTACAGAAGGTAGTCTCGAAATTCCTTTTAAAGTCACTAACCTTCCAGATGGAATTGATTTAACAACATTAAATAAAACGGTTGAGGTTATTTTTGTTGTAGGTCTTTCTAATTTTAATAAAATTGATAAAAATCTCTTTGAAGTTGTTTGCGATTACAATCTTACGAAAGATAATAACCTGGGGTATTTATTCCCCAAAGTAACTGCAAAAACGAACTTTATAAAAAGTTTTAAAGTTGTACCTAATAAAATAGATTTTTTAATTCAGAAATAAAATGGTAGTTGGTTTAACAGGTGGGATAGGAAGTGGTAAAACGACAATCTCGCATCTTTTTGGAGAATTTGAAAATGTGGTTATTTACAATGCAGATTATGAAGCTAAAAAATTAATGAATTCATCTTTTGAAATTAAATCAAAAATCATAAAGCAATTTGGAGAGAGTTTTTATAAAAATAATCAATTAAACACCACATATATTGCTGCCCGTGTTTTTAAAAATAAAGCTACATTAGAGGCTTTAAATTCACTAGTTCATCCAGTAGTAAAAAACCATTTTCAACAATTTATAATTCAACATAAAAAACGGGACTATGTTATATATGAAAATGCAATTCTCTTCGAAAGTAAAAGTAATTTAATATGCGATATTATTATTTCTGTTGATGCTCCTCTTGAGACCAGAATAAAACGAATATTATTAAGAGATAATTCATCTAAGGAAGAGGTGCTGAGGAGAATAAAAAGCCAATGGCTAGAGGAAAAAAAGCAGCTTCAATCTCATTATATTATTTACAATCAAAACATTAAAAACCTATCATCTCAGGTTATTAATATTCATAATATTTTAACAAAAAAAAATAGTAAAATTTAATTAAGCTTAAAAATTTTGTTAAATTAGCCTTAAATTTTTAGTTAAACTGTTAATTTAAGGAAATAAAATCATTTTCAATTTCTTAAAATCGTAACTTTGATGTATGAAGAAGAAAATGTTTGTTCTTATTGTTATTTTGATGAGTTCCTCTTTAATCGGTATCATTGCAGTTCAGGTCTTCTGGATAAACAATGCCATAGAAAGTAAGAAAGAACAATTTAAAAACGACCTACAAAAATCTTTAGGTAGTGTATCTGAAAGAATTAACGAACGTGAAGAAGCCGAATTTGAAAAACAAATAGATGGTCTTATTGAGAATATTGGTTTAGCTACTAATGCACAAATAAAAAACTATTTTTTTCAACAAATAGATACGACAACAAAGCAAAAAATTACTTTCGGAGGAACATTTTTAGAGAAAAATTTTAAATTACCTACTGATTTTTTGGATAATGATTCTATTATTTTGAAGAGAGTTTCTGGTAAACAAGATTTTTTTCAGACAAGATTGATTAAAGGAGTAGATAATATTTTTACTTCTGAAAATAAAAAAAGGTATTCATTTACCAAAAGATATAAAGATATGGAAAAACCATATTTTTCTCAAGCTCTAGAAGCTTACAAAAAGACAAAACCAATTCATCAGAGGGTTAGTAATAGAGAGTTAAATACAACAATCAAAGAAGAGTTGGAAAAACGAAATGTTAGCTTAGATTTTAAATATGGAGTATATAGTATAGATGGTTTAGCAACAAAATTAAAATCTGGTTATTATACTATCAATAAAAAAGATAGTTATCGTTATCCATTTTTTTTCAATACAAGTGGCGATGTAGAGTATGAGTTATATGTAACTTTTCCAGATAAGGACGAGCATATACTTTCTGGAATTTCAAATATTTTAATATTGTCTTTGTTTTTTATTTTAATTATTGTGATTGCTTTTTCAAGTTCTCTGTATCAATTAATCAGGCAAAAGAAAATATCTGAAATTAAAACTGATTTTATAAATAACATGACACACGAGTTTAAAACTCCAATCGCTACTATCAATCTAGCTTTAGATTCAATTAAAAATCCCAAGATTATACATAATAATGATAAAGTATTACGTTATGTTCAAATGATAAGAGATGAAAATAAAAGGATGCACTCTCAGGTAGAAAATGTATTAAGAATTTCTAGGTTAGAAAAAAATGAAATTGAAATTAGCAAGGAAACTGTAGATCTTCACGATATAATAGAGGATGCCATTTCTCGTATTGGCCTTTTAATTGCTGACAATCAAGGACGATTAGACATGCATTTTGAGGCTATAACAGCAGAAATTCCTGGAAACCAATTTCATCTAACCAACGTAATTGTAAATATATTAGAAAATGCCTTAAAGTATTCTGAAGGGCCACCAAAAATAGATGTGTACACGGAAAGTACAAATAAATTCTTTGTTTTTAAAATTAAAGATGAAGGAATAGGAATGAGTAAAGCAGTTCAAAAACTAGTGTTTAATAAGTTTTATAGAGAACAAAAGGGAAATATTCATGATGTAAAAGGACATGGACTTGGATTGGCTTATGTGAAAGAAATAGTAGAAAAACATCATGGTACTGTTTTTGTTGAAAGTGAAAAAGGTGTTGGTAGTTTATTTACAGTGAAATTACCTTTAATTTAAAAATTATAATAATGGGAAGTAAGAAAATTTTATTAGTTGAAGACGATCCAAATTTTGGGACCGTTTTAAAAGATTATTTGGCATTGAATGATTATAATGTTACCCATGCCAAAGATGGTATAGAGGGTTTAATCATGTTTAAAAATAGTGATTATGATTTATGTATCTTAGATGTAATGATGCCTCGTAAAGATGGTTTTTCATTAGCACAAGACATTAGAGGTTCCAATAAAGAAGTGCCAATTATTTTCTTAACTGCTAAAACTTTAAAAGAAGATGTTTTAAAAGGGTATTCTGTAGGAGCTGATGATTATCTCAATAAACCTTTTGATTCTGAAGTTTTATTGCATAAAATAAAGGCCATATTGCAAAGAAAAGACTCCGATAAATCTGTTGAGTCAGAACAATTTGAATTTCAAATAGCTGGTTTTTTCTTTAATTCCAAATTAAGACACCTGTCTGTTGGAGAAAATGGAGACCCAGTAAAGCTCTCTCCTAAAGAAAGCAAGTTATTACGTATGTTGGCTATTCACAAAAACGATTTAATGCCAAGAGAATTAGCATTGACAAAGATTTGGAGAGATGACAATTATTTTACATCAAGAAGTATGGATGTATATATTGCTAAACTTCGTAAATACTTAAAACCTGATAAAAATGTTGAAATTTTAAATATACATGGAGAAGGTTTTAGGATGGTAGATAAAACTTTAATATAGTTGTTTTTACTACAAATAACTCAATTTAATTGACACAAGTTGAGTTGTTGTATTTTTTTTTTTATGGCAGAATTTATTAAAATATATAATGAGAACCCGAATCCTAAGGCAATAGATAAAATAGTAGCCGTCCTAAAAAAAGGAGGTTTGGTCATATATCCAACAGATACTGTTTATGGTTTAGGATGTGACATTCATAACATTAAAGCGCTAGAAAAGATTGCATTATTAAAAGGGGTTAAAATAGAAAAAGAAACATTTTCATTTATTTGTAATAACTTAAGTCATCTGTCAGATTATGTTAAACAAATAGATAGTTCTACTTTTAAAATACTTAAAAGAGCATTGCCTGGTCCTTATACTTTTATTTTACCAGGAAGTAAAAATTTGCCAAAAGTTTTTAAAAAGAAAAAAACAGTGGGTATTAGAATTCCTGATAATAATATTACACAATCTATTGTAAATGTATTAGGAAATCCAATTGTATCTACCTCTATTAGAGATGATGACGAAATTTTAGAATACACTACAGATCCAGAATTAATTTTTGAAAAATGGGGAAAACTTGTAGATTTAGTAATAGATGGCGGTTATGGTGGCAATTACGCTTCAACTGTAATAGATTTGACAAATGAACCTGTCATTATTAGAGAAGGTAAGGGAAGTTTAGACATCCTTTAATTTCTGTTTAGAAATAGTTTATTTAATATTCTTAAGAGGATAATAATTTTTAAAATTATCTCAAGTCTTTAAATTTTTTTCTTCCCAATACAAAGTATTGCCAAACAATGCTATTAAATAATTTATACTCTTGATTTTTATTAACTTTTCTTCTTTTTTTAAAAATTTTAAAAAAGTTTTTGTAGAAACTTAAATGTGCTTTTAAAATTGCCAAAGTGTGAACAGGTCTGAATTCTAAAATAAATTTAATTCCTGCAATTCCGTCTAAAATTAAACGGGAAATTAGTACAAATAAGAGCAGTTTCTTCGGAATATTTTTAAGAATATTAAATAAACTATTTCTAAAGTTCAAAAAGGTTTTTTGGGGATTGGTTTCCTGTAAAGTTGCACCGCCTATATGATAAACAGTCGAAGTTCCAACATACTTAATTTTATAGCCACAGTTTTTTGCTCTCCAGCATAAGTCTATTTCTTCTTGATGTGCAAAATAATCTTCATCCAAACCATCCAGTAAGTGATATACATTTGATCTAATAAATAGACAAGCTCCAGAGGCCCATAAAATATCAGTTTCATCATTAAACTGGGCTTTATCAGTTTCTAAATGATTAAAAATACGTCCCCTACAATAAGGGTATCCAAATAAATCAATAAACCCTCCAGCTGCTCCTGCATACTCAAATTTTGTTTTGTCATTAAAATCCAACAATTTTGGTTGAATAATAGCTGTTTTTTTATCACTTTTAAAAACCTTTATAATTGGTTTTAGCCAATTTTCTGTCACTTCAATATCAGAATTTAAGAGGCAATAAATGTCAGCTTCAATAGATCTTAAAGCATCATTATAGCCTTTTGCATATCCACCGTTTATTGTGTTTTCTACTATTTTAACAGCCGGAAAAAACTCTTTTACATATCCAATTGAAGCATCTGTAGAAGCATTGTCAGCTAAATAAATAGTAGCATCTCTCAAACTAAAATTTACTACAGAGGGCAAAAACTGTTCTAACAGTTTTTTACCATTCCAATTTAATATGACGATTGCTATTTTCACTTCCCCAAAATTACAGTTTATTAATTAGTTTATGCTTAAAGTTCTCTTAATAAAAGATGATTTAAGATTTGTAATTAGGAATTTCTTTTAAAAATATGTAGGTTTTATTTTTAAAATCCATTTTACAGTAAAAATGCTCTAAACCATTAGTTACAACAAGAAATTTAGCTTTTAATTTTAAATTATAACGTGCAATTTGATCAAAAGTATCTTGTGTAATTTTTATTGCGGGAGCTTTGCATTCAACTATAATTTCATGATTCCCTTTTTTATCAAAAATTAAAATGTCACTTCTCTTTTTTAAATTATTGAATGTTAATTGTTTTTCTAAAGCAATTAAAGAGGTAGGATATTTTTTTTCATCAATCAAAAACTGTACAAAATGCTGACGAACCCATTCCTCTGGAGTTAAAACCAGATATTTTTTTCTCAATTTATCAAAAATAAGCGTCTTATTTTGATTACTTTTGAGTTTGAAATTATACGTTGGAAGATTGAGTTTTTGCATTAATCAAAAGTACTAAAATGAACGAAATTAGAGCCATTGTTTCTGATATTAAGAAGGGAAATATAATGCCAATCTATTTTTTAATGGGTGAGGAGCCTTATTATATAGATAAAATTTCAGATTTTATTGAAGAAAATAT
>JAQWIO010000053.1 GCA_029248845.1 Polaribacter sp.
TTTCTATCTGTATTTAATTGAAATTTACCTCTTCCTACTTCTTTAATTTGTTTTGAAATGGCTAATTCTGCTAATTTTTTAATTATTTGTGATTTTCCATCTGTGTCTGATATCTTTATTTTTGCAGCAATTTGTTTATAATTAAAAGAAGTATTAGGATTCTCTTTCAGAATTTTAAATATATTTCTTGTCAAATCTTTTACTATATTTCCTTTTTTTTTAAATATTTTTTTTTTCTTTTTTGTCATTTCTTATAACTTCTTGTTATGTGATACCAAATTACAATTATTTACTGTGATTCTGCCTTTTTAAAAATATCAATCTATTATTATTGTATTTTAGGTTTTTAAAATTACTTATAATGTCTACCTCTTGGTTTATAATTGCAAATCCTATAGCTGGAAATCATAATTTTTCCAAACAATGGAAAAAAATTAAACAATTACTTAATAATAAGAACATACTCTTTTCTGCTGCTTTTTCTAACTATTCTAAACATGAAATTGAATTGGTACAAAATGCCATACAAAAAGGATTTAGAAATATTATATCGATTGGTGGAGATGGAACACTACATCATGTAGTTAATGGTATTATGTTACAAAGATATGTAAAAACTTCTGATATAACTATAGGTGTAATACCTTTAGGAACTGGAAATGATTGGATTAAAACATATGAGATACCTAATAACATAGAAAAAGCAATAGAAATTATATGTGATAAAAAAATAATTATTCAAGATATTGGTATAATAGAAACTATAAATAAAAAAAAATATTACTTCAATAATCTAGCAGGTTTAGGTTATGACGGATACATTGTTTATAAATTAAGAAAATTAAAATACCTTGGCTCTATAGCTTATTTGTTAAGCGGTTTATCTGGATTATTGTTTTATAAAAAAAATATATTAAAAATTAATTTTAATAATAAAACAATAGAAACTAATTGTTTAATGACTTTGGTAGGTATTTGTAAATTTTCTGGTGGAGGAATGCAACTTACAAAAGATGTTAATACATCAGATGGTTTCTTTGATATAACAATTGCTAAAAATCTAAATTTAATAGAATTAATTTTTAAGATCCATAAACTGTATAATGGAGAAATTATTGATCATAAAAATATAGAAACTTATAAAACTAAGGAAATTAGTATAATTCCTAAAGAGAATAAACCTTTTATTCAAGCTGATGGAGAATTAATTGGGACAGGACAAATAAAAGTAAAAATTATAGAAAAAGCTATTAAGTTTGTAGTTTCCAAGAATTATTAACAATCTAAATAATAATAATAATAATTAATAATATTAAAAAAAAACAATAATGTTTATAATAGTATGTGAATAAGCATTATAAATATATACATATAATTTTTTTATGTGACTTATTAAAATATATATACATTTTATAAAGTACTTAAAGAGTTAAAAATCAATTTAAAAATAACTTTATTAACAATAGCTATAATTAACTATTAACTTCTTTTTATTAATATTAATTTTTAAAATTTTGTATATAAAATGTATTTTTTTTGTTGATAAACTTTTATGAAAAATTAATAATAAAAGTTGTGTATATTAATTTACCTTTTATTTAATTTTTTTTTAATAACTACCTAAAAAACTTATAAAACTTTAGATGAAGTTTTTAACATTTTTCTAGTATTAGTAAATACTTAAAAATTAAACTTTTATGAAAAAAAATAAACTTTTAAGTGTTTATAACTGTTGATAACCGTTAGTTTCTGTATTTTTGTAGAGACAACTAAATTAAAATCAATCTTATATGATAATAGCAATAGGGAATGATCATGCAGGAACTGAGTATAAATTTCAAATAATAAAACACTTAGAAAAAAAAGGACATACTATTTTAAATTTTGGAACAAATACAAATGATTCTATGGATTATCCAGATGTTATTCATCCCACAGCAAATGCTGTAGAAAGCGGAAAAGCAACCTTAGGTGTTATTTTATGTGGTTCTGGTAATGGAGCACAAATGACTGCAAATAAACATAAAGGAATTAGAGCAGCATTATGTTGGAATAATGAATTAGTTGCTTTAACACGACAACATAATAATGCAAATATTTTAACAATTCCTGCTCGATTTGTTTCTTTACAACAAGCTATTGGTTTTGTAGATATTTTTCTTTCTACAGAATTTGAAGGAGGAAGACACGGAACAAGAGTTGATAAAATTTCTTGTGCTGGTTAAATCTTATTATTTTACAGAAAAAAAATAGATTACCTGTGTAATCTGAGAATTTTAAGAAATTTTAAAATGAATTTCATAACAAAAACCTTTTCAGAATTAACAATTTCAGAACTCTATAAAATACTTCAATTACGTTCAGAAGTTTTTGTTGTTGAGCAAGATTGTGTTTATCAAGATTTAGATTTTAAAGATCAAAAAGCATTGCATATTTTTGGAAAAAAAAAAGAGGCTATTATTGCTTATACTAGAGTTTTTAAAAGTGGAGATTATTTCGAAAAAGCAAGTATTGGAAGAGTAGTTATTTCTAATTCTGAACGGAAGTCTGGATTGGGTCACGATATTATGAAAGCATCTATAGCATCTATAAAAATTCATTTTAATGAGGCAGAAATTACTATTTCTGCTCAAAAATATTTAAAAAAATTCTACGAAACTCATAATTTTATACAAATAGGTGTTGAATATTTAGAAGACGGAATACCTCATATAAGAATGGATAGAAATTAATATTTAAGCGAGATAAATATTAGATTAAATGATCTATTTCAAGAATGCCACCAACATCTAAATTCTCTAATTTTATCTTATCAATTCTAATACGAATTAATCGTAATGTTGGAAAACCAACTGCTGCAGTCATTTTTCTAACCTGTCTAAATTTTCCTTCTTTTATGATTATAGAAATCCAACTAGTAGGACCATGCCTTTTGTCTCTTATCTTTTGACTTCTTGATGGAAATTTTGGATTATCAATTAAAAAAGCTTGACACCGTTTTGTTTTATATTTTTTTCCATCAAAACCAATTTCTACACCAGTTTTTAGTCTTTCTACAGCTTCTTGAGTAATAATACCATCAACTTGAACATAATATTCTTTTTCAACTTTATTACTTCTAATTTTCATACTTACTTTTCCATCAGTAGTTAATAAAAGTAAACCTTCACTTGCAACATCTAATCTTCCTATAGCCATGGTACCCTTTGGAAAATCATATAAATCACCCAATAATCTTTTCTTTCTTTTTGCAGGATTTACAAATTGAGAAATCATTCCCCAAGGTTTGTTAATTATAAAATGTTGGTGTTTTTTTATCAATTTAAAGAATTTTAAATTGAACAGAAAAACGATTTATCCCTTTTGATAAAGACATGTTTTTTTCAGAGAATTTTTGGTCTGTATAAGAAGTGTATTGAGTAATTGGTTCTATGCATAACATATTGTCAACTTCTGTCCAAAGCATAAAATTATTAAAACCTTTTGTGGTGATTTTTAAATCGTTTTTATCTATGTTTTTTAGAGTGATTTTATCCGAATTAAAAACAGGAAAAGCATGAGAACCTGCAGTATAAACATCCTTTATAGAAATCTTAAGAGCTTCTGTTTCTAAGGTTTCTTTACCTGAGTTGGAGAGTAAAAAAGCAGGATGGTAACCTAACATAAAAGGCATTCCTATTTCAGAAATAATAATAAATTCAATTTTTAAAAGATCTTTTTTTAGTTTAAAATTTTTTTGAAAAGTAAAATCATACGGCCAAAACAACTCTTCTTCAGATGATTTTTTAGGAAATTTACTGTTTTTTATTTTGGTGTTTTTTTTATATTTTTTTATGAAATTAGCGCTGTCCTTATTAATAGAAACTAAGCTATAATTTAATTCCCTTAACAATCCGTGTTGGTCTTGTTTTGCAATACCTTTTTTAGTGTGAACATTAAAATTATTTTTAGAGGTTGGGCCAATTATTGGAAACATTTCATCATCAGAATTTCGCCAACCTCTACTTCCTTTTTGATGAATAAATTCAATATCCTCTTTTTTAAAGCTCAGTAATTCACCATCTGTAATAATAACAGAACAGTTTGAATTTTTTAATTGGATTTCTGATTTCATTTTTTAAAAATTAACTAATACAATAGTACAAAAATGTAGTTTATTTTTTTGTAACTTGTGGCACTTATTTAAAATAAAATATAGAAATATTTATGGCAGCAGATAAAGAAAAAGCAGCAAAACTAAAAGCACTACAGCTTACTTTAGAGAAACTAGATAAAACATACGGTAAAGGCTCTGTAATGAAATTAGGAGATGTTGCTACTGAAGAGGTTGATGCAATTTCTTCTGGTTCTCTGGGTTTAGATTTAGCATTAGGAGTTGGGGGATATCCAAGAGGAAGGGTAATAGAAATTTATGGACCTGAATCTTCTGGTAAAACAACATTAACATTACATGCAATTGCAGAGGCTCAAAAAACAGGTGGTATAGCTGCTTTTATTGACGCTGAGCACGCTTTTGATAAATTTTATGCAGAAAATTTAGGGGTAGATATAGATAATTTAATAATATCTCAACCAGATCATGGAGAGCAAGCTTTAGAAATTACAGAAAATCTAATTCGTTCTGGGGCAATAGATATTATTGTAATTGATTCTGTTGCCGCCTTAACACCAAAGTCAGAAATAGAAGGAGAAATGGGAGATTCTAAAATGGGGCTACATGCCCGACTTATGTCTCAGGCTTTACGTAAACTAACAGGTACAATTTCTAAAACAAATTGTACTGTTATTTTTATCAATCAGTTAAGAGAAAAAATTGGAGTAATGTTTGGGAACCCTGAAACAACAACAGGAGGAAATGCATTAAAATTTTATGCCTCTGTTCGTCTAGATATAAGAAGAAGAACTCAAATTAAAGACGGAGATAAAGTTATCGGAAACAGCACTAAAGTAAAAATTGTAAAAAATAAAGTAGCTCCACCTTTTCAAATTGCAGAATTTGACATTATGTACGGACAAGGTATTTCTAAAGTTGGCGAAATTTTAGATATTGGTGTAGAGTTAGGAATCGTGAAGAAAAGTGGTTCTTGGTTCAGTTATGGTGAAACAAAACTTGGCCAAGGAAGAGATGCGGTTAAGGGATTAATAAAAGACAATCCAGAATTAGCAGAAGAACTTGAAGGTAAAATAAAAAACGCGATTGAAAATCAAGAATAAAAGAAATTAATAAGAGCTTAATTATTTTGAACTGCTACAGATATAATTACCTGTAGCAGTTTTTTATGATACCACAAATGATTCAAATATCAAAAAACATTCAATTAAAAAACATCCAGAGCTCAGACTCTGAATCTCTTTTTATATTGATGAAAGAAATATATTCTTATACCTATAGTCATTTTTGGAAAGATAAAGGAGATTGGTATATAAATTCTCAATATTCTAAAGAAAACCTTCTAAAAGACTTGTCTCAGAAAAAAAGCGACTATTATTTTATTCTTTACAAGAAAGAGATTGTTGGTAATTTTAGAGTTATTTGGGATGAAAAGCTAAAAGGATATTCTAAAGAAAAACAGGTTAAATTGCACAGAGTTTATTTGAATCAAAAAATACATGGAAAAGGAATAGGTAGAAAATTGATTTCTTGGATAGAAGAAAAAGCGATAAAAAAAGGCTATCACATTATATGGTTAGATGCCATGGACGCCCAGCCTCAAGCTTTAAAATTTTATAAAAAACTAGGCTATAAGTATTTTTCTCATGAATTTTTATCCTATAATTTATTATATAATAGGGTAAGAAAAATGAGCCAGTTTTACAAACTTTTAAACAACTAACTTTATGAAACACCTGTACTACCAAAACCACCAGTACCTCGCTCTGTGTCATCTAAAATAGTTACTTCTACCCATTGTAAACGTTCGTGTTTTGCGATAACTAATTGAGCAATTCTTTCTCCATCATTTACCACAAATTCTTCGTTAGATAAGTTTACTAAAATAACACCAATTTCTCCCCTATAATCTGCATCAACTGTTCCTGGAGAATTCAATACTGTAATTCCTTTTTTAGCAGCCAAACCACTTCTTGGCCTAACTTGTGCTTCAAAACCAACAGGCAGTGCAATAAATAAACCTGTTTTTATAATGGCCCTTTCCAAAGGTTTTAATACTATTGATGCCTCAATATTTGCTCTTAAATCCATTCCAGCCGACCCTTGTGTTTCATAGGTGGGTATTTGGTGTTTAGACCTGTTTATAACTTGTACTTTCATAATTGTTTATATAGAAAAAAAGATTTTTTAGAAAAATTAAAAATAGTAAAAAGTCTTGATATACTTAGCTTTCCAAGTTTATAAATATAATAATAAGCAAATGCATTCATCTATAGATAATAGTTTTATTACTTTTGACGATACAAAATTAATTACAGATGAACGAACAAAAAAAAATTGCAGTCTTAGGAGGGGGAAGTTGGGCAACTGCGATTGTAAAAATGTTGAGTGAAAATATAGAAACAATAGGTTGGTATATGAGGAGTGAGCAAGCAATTGAGCACATTAAAGCAAATGAACACAACCCTAATTACCTTCGGTCCGCAGAACTGAATGCACAGCAACTCGACTTATCTAGTGATATAAATATAACCGTTGCTAATTATGATGTCCTTATTTTTGTAATTCCATCTGCATTTTTAACAAGTGAATTAACTAAATTAAATACATCTTTAGAGGCTAAAATAATTTTTTCTGCGATTAAAGGGATTGTTCCAGAAACAGGATTGATTATTGGTGAGCATTTTCATAAACAGTATAATATTCCATTTGAAAATATTGGTGTAATCACAGGCCCCTGTCACGCAGAAGAGGTTGCCATGGAGCGATTGTCATATTTAACAATCGCATGTCAAGATGAAAATAAAGCGAAAATTATAGAAAATTCTTTACAAAGTTGGTATATAAAAACGAAAACGTCTGATGATATTATTGGTACCGAATATGCGGCCATGTTAAAGAATATTTATGCAGTTGCCGCAGGTATGGCTCATGGATTAGGATATGGAGACAATTTTCAGGCGGTTTTAATGAGTAATGCAATTCGTGAAATGAAAAGGTTTATCAAAAAAGTACACAAAATGAAGCGAAAGATTAATAATTCAGCTTATTTAGGAGATTTATTAGTTACTGGGTACTCTCTTTTCAGTAGAAATAGACAGTTTGGAAATATGATTGGCAAAGGGTATACAGTAAAATCTGCACAAATAGAGATGAGCATGATTGCAGAAGGTTATTATGCGACTAAAAGCGCTTTTAAAATGAAAGAAGAAAAGAATATGAATACTCCTATTATAGATACTGTTTATACTATCTTATACGCGAATAAAAGCCCAAAAAAAGAATTCAAAAAGTTGACAAATAAATTGGATTAAATGTTTAATTTTGAACATTAATATAACTTATTAAACAACAGTAATAATAATGAAAACAATACAAGAAGTTGTCGAAAGCACTATTAGAAAAACCCCTTTCATTGAAGAGGCTTTAAATGAAAAGTTGATTAATGTTTCTTCTTTAGCAAGGATTATCTTACCAGAAGTTTCACTAGTTTTAAAGAAAAATGTGAAGGTTGGTGCTGTTATGATGGCAATAAATAGGTTGTCTCCAGCAAGTGAATTACGTATTAGAAAGAACATTAAAAAACTCGCACTAGATTTAGGAGATGTAATTGTGCGCTCTGATTTATGTGATTTTACTTTTAAAAACACTCCTTCTTTATTAAAAGAAATTGCAAAAATTTTAACAAAATCATCTGAAAGTTCAGATTATTTTTTAACTGTTTCTCAGGGAATATTTGAGACAAATATTGTTACAAGCAAAAACTTACTACCTTTTGTTTATGAAATTTTTGAAAAAGAAACGCGAACTCATAGTATGCTTGAATTGGCTTCAATAACCATAAAGTTACCTAAAGAAAATCTTGAACAATCAGGAATTTATTATTTTATTTTAAAACAATTAGCTTGGGCGGATATTCCTTTGCAAGAAATTATTTCTACTACAAACGAAATGACAATCGTTGTAAAAGAAGGTGATATTAATCAAACTTTCTCTATTCTAATGGATATGAAATTAAGCTAATAGATGGGCAAACAAGACCCGTATGCTGCTCTTAGGATAAAGGAGTTTAATATTTTCTTACTTGTTAGATTCCTTCTTGTTTTTGGTTGGTCTATGCAGTTTATTGTCATTGAATGGCAAGTGTATTCTATCACAAAAGATCCTTTATCTCTCGGAATAATTGGCTTAATGGAAATCATTCCCGCCTTTACAATGGCCTTGTTTGCTGGTCACATTGTAGATCAAAATGAAAAAAGAAATTTATTAGCTATTTGTACAGCTGCTTTCTCTTTTATAAGTCTTGGGTTGTTTTTATTAACATCAGAAAGGATCATCGCAAACTGGTCTACAAACGCTATTTTATATTCTATTTATGGGTTGGTTTTTTTTGGTGGTTTTTTACGCTCATTCTTTGGTCCAACAATTTTTTCTCTAGTAGCGCTATTAGTACCCAAAAAAATATATCCTAATGCTGCAACTTGGAGCACAAGTACCTGGAAAACCGCAGCTGTTTCTGGAGCTCTCTTTGGTGGTTTTTTTATTAGTTGGGTTGGGGTTGACAAAACATTATGTCTTGTTTTTATTCTAGTAATTTTATCATTTATTGTACTTTTTCAAATAAAAAAGAAACCTATTTTAAATAAAAAAATAGGTGAACCAATGTTAAAAAGTCTAAAAACAGGAGTACAATTCGTATTTAAAAATAAGGTTATTTTAGGAGTATTAACCTTAGATATGATTGCTGTTTTATTTGGTGGAACCGTTGCAATTTTATCCGTTTTTGCACAAGATATTTTAAATGTTGGTCCTGAAGGTTTTGGTATCTTAAATGCATCTATATCTTTAGGTAGTATTCTTACTATGTTTGTAACAACATACATTCCTATCAATAAAAATACAGGTAAAAAAATGCTATTCTCCGTTTTTATTTTTGGTTTAAGTATCATTGCCTTCGGACTTTCATCTATTTTCTGGTTAAGCATTTTAGCACTATTTATAAGTGGCGCAGCAGACGGTATTTCTATGGTAATTAGACAAACTATTTTACAATTAAAAACACCAGATGATATGCGGGGAAGGGTTTCTTCCGTTAATTCAATGTTTGTTGGTTCTTCAAATGAATTAGGTGCTTTTGAAAGCGGTTTAGCTGCCAAGTTAGTAGGACCAGTAATAGCTGTAGTATTTGGGGGAACGATGACTTTAATCACTACTATTGCTTCAGGAGTCTTAAACCCTACCCTGAGAAATTTAGATTTAACTGAAGAGATAAAATCAAAGGAGGAAGGGTAAAAATTAAAAAAAGAAAATTTTAAAATATGCTCTTTTGAATTAATTATTACCTTTATAATAAATAAAAATACTTTTATGGAATTTGGTTTTCTTTCAGTAATACCCTCAATTTTTGCGATTATCCTAGCCTTAAGAACTAAGCAGGTTTATATTGCCTTGTTGTTTGGAATTTGGTTTTCTTGGTTGATTATTGAAAACTGGAACCCTTTAACAGGAACCTTAGCCATGATTGAAAGTCTGGTAAATGTATTTCAATCTGTAGGGAACACAAGAACAATTATATTCAGTGCCTTGGTGGGAGCTTTGCTCATTTTTATTCAATATTCAAGAGGTGTTGAGGGGTTTATCAATATTTTAAACAAACAATTGGAAAAGTTAGAAGCGAAAAAATCGGGCTATAGTAGAGTAATGGTCCAGGTTTTAGCTACTGTAACAGGATTGTTGTTGTTTGTAGAAACAAGTATCAGTTCTTTAACCGTAGGAACTTTATATAGACCAATTTTTGACAAGTTAAAAATACCAAGAGAAAAGTTAGCTTATATAGCAGACTCAAGTTCTGCACCTTCGTCAATTTTAATACCTTTTAATGCTTGGGGTGCTTTTATAATGGGCTTGTTATTAACACAAGGAGTTGACAAACCTTTTTCTGTAATGATGGCTTCGATCAAATACAACTTTTATCCTTTGTTAGCAATTGTTATTGTTTTTATTATCATTTTTATAAAAAAAGATTTTGGGCCAATGAAAAAAGCTGAGAAAAGAACTAAAGAAACAGGTCAATTAATGAATGCAAATTCGAAACCAATGGTTTCTGATGAGGTTACTTCATTTCCGCCAAAAGAAGGAATTTCTGCAAAAGCATATAACATGATTGTTCCATTATTAGTGATGGTCTTGATGATGCCAATTAATTTAATATATACAGGTTGGGATACTGTGAAAACTGCTACTTCATTTTTAAACCATGCGTCACTTGCAATTGGACAAGGCTCGGGCTCTTCTTCTGTTTTATACGCGGTAATCACATCCCTCTTAGTAACGATAACGATGTATCTTATTCAAGGAATTATGAATGCAAAAGAGGCTGTAAACTTAACCTTAAAAGGAATTAGTGAGTTAATGCCATTAGCTTTATTGATGTTGTTGGCATTCGCAATTGGTGATGCTTGTAAAGAGTTAGAAACAGGAATATATGTAGCAAATACAACTAAAGAATGGTTGTCGCCAGAATTATTACCAGCAGTTGTTTTTATAATTAGTTCCTTTATTGCATTTTCAACAGGAACATCTTGGGGAACATTTGCGATTATGTTAGCAATTTCAATTCCCATGTCAAATATTCATGGAGCTGATTTAACGATTGTTATTGCAGCCTCTTTAGGAGGAGGTATTTTTGGAGATCACTGTTCGCCAATTTCTGACACCTCTATAATCTCCTCTATGGCTTCAGCAAGTGACCATATTGATCATGTAAAAACACAATTACCCTATGCTTTAATTGGAGGTGTAATTACTGTTATTCTGTATTTGATTATTGGCTTCTTTAGCTGATGCAGGTTTTTAATTAAAAGAAATCAAAAAAAACCATTATAAATTATATCTTCCCTGACTTATAAGGTTTTAATGAGCTAAAATACCGCGTTTTTTTAATTCAGGAATCATACGCAAAGCAGCTTCTTTAATTGTATTTTCTTTAAAAATAAAGGTTTTCTCATACAGAGTATTTCCTTCGAAGAATGTAACTTGAAATCGGTTGTTGAGTCTAAATAAATCAGGCTGTATGAATTCAATTTTAGCAAAAGAGTTGGCAGGAAGCTTGTTTAATTTCTTACGCAATAAAGAAGTGGTTTTTGTTTCAGAAAAGCCTTGAGAAACGACTACCATCATTTCTAAATCAGTATTTTTATTGTTGATGATATATACATTCCAATCATCTGTTTTATAAATTTCATTGAATTCATAAACGATTGCAACCTCTATATCTGTAACTTCAGGAATATGTATGTCTTTTTTCATGAATTATAATTTACAAAAGAGTATAAAATTTCATCAACTTCATTCGTTTAAAAAATCAAATTAAATTTTCCTAATTTGTATAGTTATTGTGTGTTTTCGTCCCAAAACGGTGAAAAGGAATTCACTATATAACAGATTTAAATTGCTCTAAGAAACGTTTGTCATTTTCGTAAAACATTCTAATATCAGGAACCTGATATAATAACATAGCAATACGTTCTATTCCCATACCAAAGGCGTAGCCAGAATATTTAGTAGAGTCGATGTTTGCATTTTTCAACACATTAGGGTCCACCATTCCACACCCCATAATTTCTAACCAACCAGTACCTTTGGTAATTCTATAATCAGTTTCAGTTTCTAATCCCCAATAAATATCCACCTCTGCACTTGGCTCTGTAAACGGAAAATAAGAGGGGCGTAAACGTATTTTAGACTTTCCAAACATCTCTTTAGTAAAGTATAAAAGTGTTTGTTTTAAATCAGCAAAAGAAACATCAGTATCAATATATAGACCTTCCACTTGATGAAAAATACAATGTGCGCGTGCAGAAATATCTTCATTTCTAAAAACTCTACCTGGAGAAATTGTTCTTATGGGGGGATTATTTTCTTCCATATATCGAACCTGTACAGATGAAGTATGCGTCCTTAATAGAATATCTGGATTTTGCTCAATAAAGAACGTGTCTTGCATGTCTCTTGCGGGATGGTATTCAGGTAGATTTAAGGCTGTAAAGTTGTGCCAGTCATCTTCAATTTCTGGCCCTTCAGAAACGGTAAAACCAATTCTATTAAAAACATCAATAATTTGATTTTTCACCAGTGAAATAGGATGGCGAGAACCAAGGTTAATAGGTTCTGATGGACGCGTTAAATCTCCATAAAAAGAGCTTTTGGCAGTAGTGTTTTCTAAAGCGTTATTCAATTCAGCAACCTTTGTTTCAGCAGCTTTTTTTAAGCTATTCAAGGCTTGTCCAAAATCTTTGCGTAAGCTAGCATCCACATTTTTAAATTCTGAAAATAAATCTTTTAACAAGCCTTTACTTCCTAGATATTTTATTCTAAAAGTTTCAACTTCATCCTTCGTTGTTGCATTAAATGAAGTTACATCACCAATTAACTCTTTTACTTTGTCTAACATTTTCGAAGATAATTAAGAGGCAAATTTAATCTTTTTTAAAGAGTTTTATATTGTATTTATCAAGAAAACCATAACAGCAATCGAAATCGATTGAAATAAGGGTTTTCTATAAAATTATTTTATTTATTTTAAATTTGTGATATTGAAAAATAACTATCTTTACGGCATTAAATTGTTATTAATATCATAAAAAAGTATGGAAATAAGTATCAAATCTAAAATTGATGGATTCATGGAATTGGTTAAAATAAGAAATAACCATGAACCAGAGTTTATACAAGCTGTAAAAGAGGTTGCAGAAACAGTCATACCTTATATCATAAAAAATGATATCTATCACGGCAAAAACATCCTTTTAAGGATGGTAGAACCAGAGCGTCTAGTCTCTTTTAGAGTCACTTGGGTTGATGACAACGGAGAAATTCAGGTTAACAGAGGGTACAGAGTTCAAATGAATTCTGCAATTGGCCCCTATAAAGGAGGTTTGCGTTTTCATCCAACAGTAAATGCAAGTATTTTAAAGTTTTTAGCATTTGAGCAAGTCTTTAAAAACTCATTAACAACCCTGCCTATGGGTGGAGGAAAGGGAGGGTCTGATTTTGATCCTAAAGGAAAGTCAGACAATGAAATGATGCGTTTTTGTCACGCTTTTATGAGTGAATTATTCAGACATATTGGAGCAAATACAGATGTCCCTGCAGGAGATATCGGAGTTGGTGGTCGTGAAATAGGTTTTATGTTTGGAATGTATAAAAAATTAAACAACGAATTTACAGGTGTTTTAACAGGAAAAGGAGCTTCTTGGGGAGGTTCTCTAATAAGACCAGAGGCAACGGGTTATGGAACGGTTTATTTTGCGGAAAACATGTTGAAACGAAAAAAAGATACTTTTAGAGGAAAAAAAGTAGTAATCTCTGGTGCTGGAAATGTTGCTCAATATGCAGCTGAAAAAGCAATTGAATTAGGGGCAACTGTATTAACATTATCGGATTCTGGTGGATATATTTTAGACTTAGAAGGGATTAACCGAGAAAAGTTGAAGTATATTATGTTTATTAAAAACGAAAAAAGGGGTAGAATTGCAGAGTATTTAGAAAAATATCCAAAAGCAAAGTATATATCAGGAAAAAGACCCTGGTCTGTAAAATGCGATATTGCTTTGCCTTGTGCAACACAAAATGAATTGAACGGAGAGGATGCAAAAGCATTAGTTTCAAATGGGTGTATGTGTGTCTCAGAAGGGGCAAACATGCCTTCTACACCAGAAGCAATTCATGAATTTCAAAAGGCAAAAATTTTATTCGCTCCAGGTAAAGCTTCCAATGCTGGTGGTGTTGCAACCTCAGGCTTAGAAATGAGTCAAAACTCATTACGCCTAAGTTGGTCCCGTAAAGAAGTAGATGAAAAGCTAAAAGATATTATGGAAGATATTCATGACTCTTGTGTACAATTTGGGACAAATGACGACGGTACTATAGATTATATTAAAGGAGCAAATATTGCCGGTTTTGTAAAAGTTGCAGACGCTATGTTGGCACAAGGAGTCGTGTAAGACTTTGAATTTAAATTTATAAAAACGGATCAATTTATCGATGTGTTTTTTGTGTACTCTATTTTAAAATAGTACTCTTTAAAAAATAAAAAAGTAACTTTTTTATTGTTAAATTAATTTTTAAACGAATTGAAAATAATAAAAAACATAAACGTTGAAGGGGTTCACTTCAAACCAATTGTAACAGACGTTTTTTTTAATAAAAATAAGTGTCCTAAAAAAATACTTATTTTTTGTCATGGATACAAAGGCTTTAAAGATTGGGGTGCTTGGGATTTGATGGCAAAAGCCTTTGCAAACGCGGGTTTTTTCTTTGTAAAATTTAATTTTTCTCATAATGGAGGCACTGCTGAGCAGCCAATAGATTTTCCAGATTTAGAGGCTTTTGGAAATAATAATTATTCTAAAGAATTGGATGATTTAGGTAGCGTTATCGATTGGGTTTCTGAAAACTCAGATATTAAAAATGAAATTGATTTAAATGATATTTCTTTATTCGGCCATAGTAGAGGCGGAGGTATTGTTTTGTTAAAGTCTAATGAAGATTTAAGAGTTAAAAAGGTCATAACTCTAGCAGGGGTTTCAGATTTTGAAAGTAGATTTCCAAAAAAAGATAAGTTTAAAAAATGGAAAGAAAAACAAGTGTATTTTGTTAAAAATGGACGAACTTGTCAAAAGATGCCCCATTTTTACCAGTTTTTTAGAGATTTTGAAAAAAACGAAAAGAGATTAAATATCAAAAAAGCTACCCAAAATTTAGAAATTCCATTGTTAATTATTCATGGTAATAAAGATATTTCTGTATCAATAAACGAGGCGGAAAATTTACATAAATGGAATTCAAAGAGTACGTTTAAAATTATTGATAACTCAAATCATGTTTTTGGAACATCTCATCCATGGAACAAAGAAACATTACCGGAAGAATTATCTGAAGTGATAGAGATAGTAAGTGTTTTTTTGAAAGGATAATTGCAAAAAAACACTAACAAATTTCGTATTTTCGAAAGATGGAATTGCAACCACCTTTTCGTAAAATTATTCATGTAGACATGGATGCTTTTTATGCCTCTGTAGCTCAACTAGACTACCCTGAGTTAAGAGGCAAGGCAATTGCGGTTGGAGGAAATGAAATTAGAGGAGTCGTCTCTGCTGCAAGTTACGAGGCAAGAAAATTTGGAGTAAAATCTGCAATGACTGGTTTTTTAGCAAAACAAAAATGTCCACATCTTATTTTTGTGAAAACAGACTTTGCTAGATATAAAGAATTATCAGCAAAAATTAGAGAAATTTTTTACACCTATACAGACTTGGTAGAGCCCCTTTCTTTAGACGAAGCGTATTTAGATGTAACCGTTAATAAAAAAGGGAATCCTTCAGCAAATAGTATCGCAAAGGAAATTAGGCAAAAAATTTATGAAGAAACTGGTTTACGAGCCTCTGCGGGTATTTCTATTAATAAATTTATAGCGAAAGTAGCTTCAGATATTAATAAACCTAACGGCCAAAAAACAATTCACCCAGAAGAAGTTATTAAATTTTTAGAAGAGCTTCCTATCAATAAGTTCTATGGTATAGGAAAAGTAATTGCGAGTAAAATGTATAATTGTGGTATTTTTACAGGGAATGATTTAAAGAAAAAAACAGAACCTGAATTGGTTAACTTATTTGGCAAAGTAGGGACTCATTATTTTAATATTGTTCGTGGAATTCATCATAGTTCTGTAAAGCCAAATAGAATCCGAAAGTCTATTGCTGCAGAAAGAACGTTTACTGAGAATATCTCATCGGAAATTTTTATGATAGAAAGGTTAGAAAAAATAGCAGAAGAGTTAGAAAAAAGAATGGTAAAGAATGAAACAAAAGGAAAAACTGTAACGGTAAAAATAAAATACTCAGACTTTACACAACAAACACGAAGTAAAACCAAAGCATATTTTATGCAGTCTAAAAAAGAGTTTTTTCCGGTAGTGAAAGAGTTGGTATATCAGGAAAAATTAAAAAATTCCGTACGCTTATTAGGAATTTCTTTTGGGAATTTAGACACCCAAAAAACACCCCCTTTTTGGGTGCAATTAAAGTTTGATTTTTAAAAGTATAAATTTTTCAATCTTTTCTTATTTAAAAAGGAAACTGTTTCTAAAAATAGATATAAATGAATTATAGTTATTGGGAATTAAAGGAATGGTTTACCAACATTGATTTTACAATTGTTGGAAGTGGAATTGTTGGTTTAAATTGTGCTTTGCATTTAAAAAAATCCTACCCTAAAGCAACTGTTTTAATTCTAGAAAGCGGAATGTTGCCTCAAGGAGCAAGCACAAAGAATGCAGGATTTGCATGTTTCGGTAGTTTATCTGAATTGATAGATGACTTAAAAACACATACTTCAGAAGAGGTTTATAATTTGGTTGATAAACGATGGAGAGGATTGCAATTATTACGAGAAAACTTAGGAGATAATAAGATTGATTTTCAGCAACACAAAGGATTTGAATTATTTGAATCTAAAGAACTTTTTGAAGACTGTTTGACTGAGAAAGATACTTTAAATAAGTTGTTAAAACCGATGTTTAAAGAAGATGTTTTTTCGGTTACAGAGAATGTTTTTAACTTTCAAAACAGCTACAATAAATACTTTTCAAATAAATTTGAAGGTCAAATCGATACAGGTAAAATGGCTATTGAATTAGTCGCTAAAGTTCAAAAACTAGGGGTTAAAATTCTCAATAACATTTCAGTTGAAAGCTTTATTGAAAATGGCAATAAAGTAGCAATAGAAACCAATAAAATAGCTTTTAAAACCAATAAATTATGTATTGCTACAAACGGGTTCTCAAATCAACTTTTAGATGAAAAAGTAGCTCCAGCAAGAGCGCAAGTTTTGATTACGAAACCGATAAAAAACCTCCATATTAAAGGAACATTTCATTTAGATAAAGGGTATTATTACTTTAGAAATATAAACAATAGAATTTTGCTTGGTGGTGGAAGAAATATTGATTTTGAAACAGAAAAAACCACTGTATTTGGTCACACAAAAATCATTCAAAATAAATTAGAGCAAATTTTAAAAGACATTATTTTATATAATACTCCCTTTGAGATTGAACACCGGTGGAGCGGTATAATGGGGGTTGGAAAGCAGAAAAAAGCAATAGTAAAACAAGTTTCTAGCAATGTTTTTTGTGGAATTAGACTCGGGGGAATGGGAGTTGCTATTGGTAGCTTAGTAGGAAAAGAATTGGCAGAATTGGTA
>JAQWIO010000061.1 GCA_029248845.1 Polaribacter sp.
TTTTTCGATCCCTGATTTGTCTGAAATTTTTGATACGATATCTGCTTTCGTCATGTCTCTATTTTTACTATATTTTTATTAATTTAATTCCAAAAATGCGGATGCAAATATATGATAATTAATCTACTCCAAAAATAATAAGACCTAAAATTATTTGAATTATAAAATGTAATATTGCAAATCTATTCTTAAAAAATGATTTTTTCTAACACATTAATATACTGGTACTTACAAAACAACAGAGAATTACCCTGGCGTGAGACCAAAAACCCTTATTTTATTTGGCTATCAGAAATTATGTTGCAACAAACAAGAGTTGCTCAAGGGTTGTCTTATTATAAGAAGTTTACAGAAGCCTTTCCTACTATTTTTGAGCTCGCAAAAGCAAATGAAAGTACCATTTTAAAAATGTGGCAAGGTCTTGGATATTATTCGAGAGCTAGAAATCTTCATTTTACTGCAAAATATATTGTAACCGAATTAAATGGTGTATTTCCGGCTACTTTTAATGAAATTATAAAACTGAAGGGAATCGGAGATTACACAGCTTCTGCAATATCATCTATTTGTTTTAATGAACCTACAGCTGTGGTTGATGGAAACGTTTACAGGGTGCTTTCTCGCTATTTTGGTATTAAAACACCTATTAATTCATCTTTGGGCATTAAAGAGTTTAAAGCACTGGCGCAAGAGTTAATTGACGAAACTCAACCAGGAACTTTTAATCAAGCTATTATGGATTTTGGTGCACTTCACTGCAAACCTCAAAACCCCTTATGCGGTTCTTGCCCATTTTCTGAAAGCTGCGTTGCTTTGGAACAAAATCGAACAAAAGAACTTCCCGTAAAAGAAAAGAAAATAAAAGTTAAACAAAGGTATTTTAATTATCTCGTTATAGTCTCCAGTAGTGGTAAGACAATATTATCTGAAAGAAAAGAAAAAGGAATTTGGCAAGGCCTGTATCAATTCCCATTGATAGAAACCAATAAAAACATTTCTCTAAATGAACTTATTTTGAAAGATGAGTTTGTAAATTCATTTTCTTTTAACAGTTCTATTTCATTGTTTAATAAAAAAGAAATTATACACAAATTATCACATCAACATTTAAATACAAAATTTTGGATAGTTGAAACTGAAAATTCTAAGGAAATAAAGATTAAATGGGCTGAAATAGAAAAATATCCAGTTCCTATTTTAATTGCAAATTTTTTAGAAGCTTTTTTACCTAAAAAGTAATTGATATTTTTAGTACTTTTGATGAAGGAACATAGAAATTATGGCAGGAACAATAAACAAAGTAATTTTAATTGGTAATTTGGGCGATGATGTTAAAATGCATTATTTCGATGATAAAAATAGTATAGGAAGATTTCCAATAGCTACCAGCGAAAGCTATACCAATAAAACTACTGGAGAAAAAGTGACAACAACAGATTGGCACAATATTGTTGTTCGTAATAAATTAGCAGAAATTTGTGAAAAATATTTAAGCAAGGGAGATAAAGTGTATGTTGAGGGAAAATTAAAAAACCGACAATGGGAGCAAGACGGGATAAAACGTTATTCTACAGAAATTCAAGTAAATGAAATGACCTTTTTATCTACTAAAAAAAACGCTGAAAACTCAAACAATTCAATCTCTAACAACCAAACTTCTTCGACTGAACCAAAATCCGTTGCAACAGAAGAAAATGATGATTTACCTTTTTAATAATTTATAATTATAGCACTTGGACACAGATCCTGAACTTTTATTTATTACCTCAATAGATTTACTAACCACATTTAATGCTTTTGCATTACTAGTTTTACTAATCTGTTCCGCATTAATTTCTGGAACAGAAGTCGCTTTTTTCTCACTTTCAAAAACAGATTTAAACGAACTTTCTAAAAATAGAAAAGAAGAGAATATTGTTGAAAATTTATTGCAAAAACCCAGAAAATTGTTAGCCACTATTTTAATAACAAACAACTTTATAAATATTTTAATTGTTTTGTTATTTGCCTCTTTGGCAGAAACATTATTTGGCACGTTTAATAAAAAAGTAAATTTATATTTCTTTAGTTATCCAATACGTTTTTTTCTAGAAATTGTTCTTGTAACTTTTTTAATTCTTTTATTTGGTGAGGTTTTACCAAAAGTATATGCTTCTAGAAATGCACTTCAATTTTCTAAAAGAATGTCTAAATTCATTCATCTCATAAACATCTTCTTAACTCCGTTTAGCTTGCCCTTAATTTCGCTAACAAAATGGATTGAAAAGAGATTTGGAAATAAAAACTCCACCTTTTCTGTAGAAACTTTATCGCAAGCATTAGAATTAACATCAGAAGGAGCAACAACAAAAGACGAGCAAAAAATATTAGAAGGTATTGTTACTTTTGGAAACACAGAGACCGTCCAAATTATGAAGCCTCGTATAGATATTTTTGCGATTTCTGAAGACGAAACCTATGAAGCTGTATTAAATAAAATTTTAAAAAATGGGTATTCTAGAAACCCCGTATACAAAGATAATATTGATACTATAATTGGTGTTTTATATGCAAAAGACTTGCTAGCCCATTTAGATAAGAAATCTTTCAAATGGCTAGAATTAATACGCAAACCTTTTTTTGTACCAGAAAACAAAAAATTAGATGACTTATTAAGTGATTTTAAAGAAAAGAAAAATCATCTAGCAATCGTAGTAGATGAATATGGAGGCACCAGTGGATTGGTCACCTTAGAAGATGTCATAGAAGAAATTGTTGGCGATATTAATGATGAATTTGATGATGATGATCTATTCTATTCTAGAATAGATGATAAGAATTATATTTTTGAAGGCAAAACAACCATTAAAGATTTCTGTAAAGTTTTAGATGATCAAAATGAAGAACTTTTTGAAGAAGAAAAAGGAGAGAGCGAAACCCTAGCCGGATTTATACTAGAAATTTCAGGGAAATTTCCAAAAAAAAATGAAAAAATACAATTTAATAATTATACATTTACCATTGAAGCTCTTGATAAAAAACGCATTAAACAAATTAAAGTAACTAAAAATGCGTAATCTTTTTCTATTCATATTCACTCTTATTTTCATTTCCTGTAAAAAAGATGTCTTACCAAAACCCTCCGCATTTCTTAGCTTAACATATCCAAAAAAATCCTACGAAAAGTTAACTTTAAAAAAACCTTATTCTTTTGAAGTTTTAAAGAATACAGTATTGGTTGACGAAGCTAATCATTGGTTAAAAATTAAATATCCTTCATTAAAAGCCTCCATAGATATTACCTACAGACCCATAGAAAACAACCTAGAGGAACTACTTATAGAAGCTGAAAAGTTAGTTTTTAAACACTCTTTAAAAGCGGAGCAAATTATCCCAAAAGATTTTGTTTCCCCAGAGAAAAGAGTTTTTGGTAGTTTTTATGAAATTACTGGAAATGCAGCTTCTCAAATTCAATTTCATATTACAGATAGCACGAAAAACTTTCTAAAAGGATCCCTTTACTTCTATATAAAACCCAACTACGATTCTATTTTGCCTGCAGTAAATTACATTAAAAAAGATATTTTTAATATCATAGAAACGCTTGAATGGGAGGAATGATCTGATCATAATCCCTTTTTAACAACTCTAAATCTGTAAGAAATGGAAAACAATTATCTTAAAAATCTGTCGGGCTTAATTTTAGCAACTTTATTCATAAGTACTTCTGGTGTTTTGGGAAAATATATTGCAATGCCTTCAGAAGTTATTATTTGGTTCCGATCTGCTTTTGCAATGATTTTTTTGTATGGTTTTTGTAAATACAAAAAAATAAATCTAACGGTTGTTGATCTAAAAACACATGTCCCTTTCATTATCAGCTCGCTTTTTACAGCTGCTCACTGGTTGACTTATTTTTATGCTTTAAAATTATCAAATGTAGCTATAGGAATGCTATCTTTATTTACATTTCCAGTCATAACCGCACTTCTAGAACCTATTTTTTTAAAATCAAAATTTAATCCTGTACACCTTATTCTTGGTCTTATGGTGCTCATTGGGGTGTATATTTTAGCCCCTGAATTTAACATGGAAAGTTCCGATGTTAGAGGCATTCTGTTTGGGTTGTTTTCTGCTTTATGCTATTCAATTAGATTCTTAATTTTAAAACAACATGTTAACCATTACAACGGAAGCATGATCATGTTTTACCAGACCTTTGTAATTACAGTTGTTCTTTTTCCAGCATTAATTTTAATGGATCTCTCTGGTTTTCAATCTCAGTTCCCATACCTACTCTTACTAGCTTTATTAACTACAGCCCTTGGACATAGTTTGATGGTACATTCTTTGAAGTTTTTTTCAGCATCAACTGCTACAATCATCAGTAGTATTCAACCTGTTTTTGGAATCATAATAGCTTTTATAGTTGTTGATGAAGTCCCAAGTAAAAATACTATTTGGGGAGGGTTATTAATTATTTCTACAGTATTTATTGAAACCATAAGATCTAAAAAAGCAACCTAATTATTTGGTCGACACATCTTGGTAATTACGCTTAACAAATGCCAAGATTGTTTCCAAAATTTCCCCCATATTATTACACTCCTTAAACTTCACATCTCCAACATATTTTATCAAATGCTTTTTTAAAAGTTGCACATTATTAGGAAAAGAAATTGTGTCATTTTTCATGCATTTAATCAAACGAGAAGCTCTTCTTGGAGATGTAATCATTCTCTTTGCCATAAAAGAACGCTCTTCCAACTTATACTGCATAATAGAATTATTGTCTAACTTTCTATTTACCATGTCTATAATTTTAAAATTTTCTTTCAAAAATTGCAAATCATATACTTTTAAATTTCCTTCAAAAGATTGTTGATCAAAATCAATTGCTCTTATTTTATAGATAATTTTATCAAAATCATGGGTTGGAATAATTACATAATTATAGGAACGCATATCTCCAAGCAGACGAACCAAACAACGTTCTTTAAATTTTACAAATTCTTTTGCGATTTGAGATTTTTCTAATTCTGTACATTTTGGCAAAAATTCTTTGATAAAATCATCTCCAGGAATTCCTGCAATATGCTCTTCAATTAAGGTTTCTTTATGCACTAAAAAATTCATATTATGTGGAGATAGAATATGCTCTAACTCTAAACCATAGACACGGGAAGCATCTGCTTTTTTTACATAAAAATAAGTGTAATTATCATTTATAATATTTCTGACTTTAATACGGAATGGTTTTGAATTGCCAAACGTACAATAATCAATAGCATCTATATTTAAAAACGGAATGGTTTCATCACTTCCGTCTGAATGAAGCATGGTGTATATTTTTTTGAGACTAGTATCAATTTCTTCTCTATCATATTCAGAGTAATAGGTCCTTACCCATAAAGTATCCTCATCATTTCTATCATACACAATAACAGAGCCTTGAAAGCGCAGTAAATCGTCATAAAAAATAGGTATTTTTATATTTCTATTGTATTTTATCAAATACTTTCCTAGCATTTCGTTAATAGGAAATGTTGGCTTTTTTTTAGACATCAATTTTTTTTCTACTGCCATCTTTTGTATTGATTTTCCTCAAAAATAAGGATAAATAATAGAATCTGAACGTTCTTATTAAGTTACTATTCTTGCAAGAATAGTAATTTCTATAGTAGATTAAATAATACATTTACATACTAAATCAATTCAAACAACTTTCCTGGCAAAGGTTTTGTAACTCCTTTTAATTCCATTTGCAATAAAATGGATGATAATTGAAAAGTAGCAATATTACATTCCAATGAAATAACATCTAACAATTGGGGTCCTTTTTGATGAAGTAAATCATATATTTTTTGCTCGTTTTCGTTCAAATTAATAAATAACTGTTTTTGAACAGACTTCTGTTTCTCTTGAACATCCCAATTTAACATTTTTACAATATCTGACGCTGAATTTAATAAATGTGCTTTGTTATTTTTAATTAAATTATTACATCCTCTACTATAAATATCTGAAGCTCTACCAGGAACAGCAAATACATCTCTATCATAAGAATTGGCAATATCTGCAGTGACTAAAGCCCCTCCTTTTACTGCAGACTCAATAACAATAGTTGCATTAGAAATACCTGCAACTATTCTGTTTCTTTTTAAAAAATTTTCTCTTAACGGAGTTTCATCGTGCCAATATTCAGTTAAAAAACCACCGTTTTCGTTTACTTGATTGATATATTTTTTGTGAACTTTTGGATATATATGCTCAAAACCGTGAGCTAAAACAGCAATGGTTTGTAAATTATTTTTTACCGCAGCTTTGTGTGCACAAATATCAACACCATAGGCAAACCCACTAACAATTATTGGATTGAACTCTGAAATCTCTTTGATCAATTCATTACAAAAATCACGCCCATAAGAACTGATATTTCTGGTACCAACAACAGAAATAATCCTGTTATTAGAGAAATCTATGTCTCCATCCTTAAAAAACAATATTGGACCGTCAACAGCATGTTGTAAATTTTTTGGGTAATCATCGTCTAAAAAATAAGAATAAGAAATCTTATTTTCTTGAATATATTTGAGTTCTTTTAATCCAAATTCTATATTTCTTTTATCAAAAAGATGATTTAAAACATGAGTTCCTATTCCGTTTATTTTTGACAAAACACGAGCCTTTTCTTTAAAAATTTGGGCAACATCACCTACATTTATAATGAGTTTTTTGGCTAAAATATCACCTATAAATTTACATTTCTGCAATCGTAAAATAGCCAATAGTTTGTCTTCTTTCAATTTCGTAACAATTTGAATACCAAGATATAAAATAATTGTTGATAAAAAACAAGAGAAAGGGTTTCATAAAACATCAAAATTTTTATATTTGTAGAGATGATTTTAGGAAATTATATTAACGATTTATTGTACAGATATGATTGTGTAATTGTACCAGATTTTGGTGGATTTATAACCAATAAAATTGGTGCAAAAGTGAACAAATTTACACACACGTTTACTCCGCCAACAAAACAAGTTACATTTAACAATCTTCTCAAACATAACGATGGTTTATTAGCAAACTATATTGCTTCTTCCGAGAATATTTCTTTTGAAAAGGCATCTTCAGCAATCTCCTTGTCTGTTATTAGATGGAAAAATGAATTGCAGTCTAAACCTGTAGAGATTGAAAACCTGGGTAGCTTGTCTTTAACAGACGATAAAAAATTAATTTTTGAACCTAGTACCCACGTTAATTATTTGACTGAATCTTTTGGTTTAAAAACAATAGAATCTTCTGCAATTACAAGATATAAAGAACAAATAAAACCGTTGATTTCTGTTCAGGAAAAAGAAGATCATAAAAAGATTCCTGCTTTTATAAAATACGCTGCAACGGCTGCAATTTTATTAACATTAGGTATTACAGGTCTTAAGCAATATCAAAACAATCAACAAAGTGAAGTTTTTGCAAGCCAAGAAAAAGAAATTCAAAATAAAATACAGTCTGCAACTTTTGTAATTTCTAACCCATTACCAACTATCAGTTTAAATGTCATTAAAGAAGAAGCCAAAACTTTTCATCTCATTGCGGGTGCTTTTCAATTCAAAGAAAATGCAAAAAACAAAGTAAAACAATTAAAAGCAAAAGGCTTTGATTCTAAAATAATAGGAACTAACAAATGGGGGCTCACTCAAGTCTCCTTTAATAGTTATTCTACTCGAAATGAAGCAACTAATGACCTTTACAAGATTCGAAAGACTATTTCTAAAGATGCTTGGTTGTTAATTAAAAAAAGAAACTAATTGAATTTTTCTTTCTCTTTTTCTAACTTCTTTTTTTAAAAAAGTGATTGCTATCTTTACAAAAAATATTTTTGATGGAAGCAAAAAATTCAAAAGAGTCTCTGACAGTTCTTACTGACTTAGTTTTACCTGGCGAAACAAATTACTTAGACAACCTTTTTGGAGGTGAACTATTAGCAAGGATGGACAGAGCCTGCAGTATTGCCGCAAGAAGACACTCAAGAAGAATTGTAGTTACTGCCTCTGTAAATCATGTTGCTTTCAATAAATCTGTTCCTGTAGGAAGTGTTGTAACTATAGAAGCAAAAGTTTCTCGAGCTTTTAATTCTTCTATGGAAGTTTATGTAGATGTTTGGATTGAAGACAGGCAATCTAGATCTAGAACTAAGGTAAATGAAGGGATTTACACCTTTGTTGCTGTTGATGAAACAGGAAAACCAGTAGCAATTCCTCAAATTATTCCAGAAACCAAATTAGAAAAAGAACGCTTTGAAGGAGCTCTTAGACGAAAACAATTAAGTTTAGTCTTAGCCGGTAAATTAGCTCCAAGTGATGCAACAGCTTTAAAAGAAATTTTTAATTAAACTTTTGTTATCCTTAAACTCTAAAATTAGAACCTCGGTTTACGGTTTCTATATTGTGCATAAAACGATCATGTTAAAATAGAAATCAATGCCTTTTTATCAAACTAAAAAAAAACTGAGCAAAATTAAATTATCTTTTTAAGATCCAATTAGAAGGATTTAAACGGGTTGTATTTTTAAACAATACAAAAATTAATTTCGTTTTTTTAGAGACTTTGTCTGTAAAAATTTGACCTATTTTTTGACCTGTCAGAATACGATCACCTTTTTCAACATAGGTGTTCTCTAGATTATTATAAGATGAAATATAATTTCCGTGTTGTATTAATACATTTTTTCTACCCTCAGAACTTACTAAAACATTGAGCACATTTCCCTTAAAAATAGCTTCAGCTTCTTTCCCTTGTTTTGTAACTATATGAAGACCTGTACCATTTACTGAAATTCCTGGAAATGAAGGATGGGGCTGTTTGCCAAACTTCCTAACCACAATTCCCTCATCTACGGGCCAAGGTAATTGACCTTTATTCATCTCAAATTTTACTGCCAAAGATTTTGCCTCCGGACTTAAGATAAACTCGTTTTTAACAATCTTTTTGGGTTTGTTTTTTAGTTTCTCTCTTGCAATTCTATTTGCTCTTGCAATTTCTTCACGGATTTTTTTATCGATCTTAGCGGTAACTTTTTTTTCTTCTTTAATTTTATTTTGAAGAGCTCTCTTATACCTACTTCCTTTTTTCTTAATTGTTGTTAATAATTTTTCTTGGTTCTTTTTATCAGCTTCTATTTGCTGTTTTTGCTGTTTTTCAGATAAAATCAAAGTATCTTTTAATTGCTTTTGAAATAATAAAGAATCGTTCATTTTTTGAACTACACTAGTTTGATTCACAATCTCTTTACCTTGATTTTTTCTGAAAGAAGTATACTGCTTCAAATACTCTAATCTTTTATATGCTTGATAAAAACTTTGAGAAGATAGTATAAACATCATTCTACTTTGTTGTGATTTACTTTTGTATGATTTAAAAATCATAGCTGAGTAGTCTTTTTTTAGAGCAACTAATTTTTTATTTAGATGTTGAAGTTCTACTTCATTTTCGCTTATTTCTTTTGATAAAATTGCTGCCTCTGAATTGATGGTAAAAATCAATTGAGTTCGAACTTCTATTTTTTTATTAATATCCTTTAAATCCTCTAAAACATTTTTTTCTTTCTTCTGCTCATTAAAAAGTAGAGTATTGATTTGTTTTATCTCTTTGTTTAGTTTTTTTCGCTGCGTCTCTAATTGTTTTCTTGTTTGACCAAAAACAGAGAAAACACTTAAAAGAAAAAGTAAAATCGATATATAAAAATGGGAGCTTTTCACTATAATTTTATTTGTTTATAACCTTTTGGAATTGAAAAAGAGAGATCTAAATCTGTATCAAATTGAACTGCTTTTAATATGAAATCTATATTTGTAAATGCCCCTGGTTGGATTGCTTTTATTTCAATTACTTTTGGAAAAATCTGCCCTTCAAATGAACCATAAGATGGGTATGAAATATCCAAGCGCTCATTTTTTTTAGAATTAACAATAGACTGTTTATCTAACTTAAAATGAGAGGGATTTACAGAAAAGAAAATATCAAATAACCTTCCTTGACGCTCAGGTGAAAGAACATAGGATTTATCTTCTATAAAAACTTGTTGTTTTCGCTCTTTAACATTCGTCAAAGATTGCCCTAATAACAAATTTTGAAGTTGATTAAAATTAATCTCAGTTCCTAATAATTTTTTCAATATTGTAAAATCTCCTTCAAAATAATTTTTTGCGTAAGATGAATAATAACGGATAGAAGTGGGTGTGATTTTAACTTTAAATAAGGTAATAAATTTTGTTCCTTTAAGCCAAATTACCTCATCTTTTTTGATTTTTAAACTAACTGAAATACGTTGTTTTAGTTTTCCATTATTAAAACTTGCTTTCAACTTTGCTTCAACGAATGTCTTATCAAAATTTGAAGCCATATGTTTTCTCGCTACTTTTCTAGCCGACATTTCCCTGATTTCAGCGGGTGTGTTCATTAGATTTTTTTTTGCTTTACAAGAAGCAAATACAATTACAAAAACTACAAAATATTTCACAAACTTCATCCTTACCCTTTATTCATTTTTGCCTTTTCAATAAATTTTTCTTCTTCTTTTCTATTTCCCAAACCCTTGTACGATAGAGCCATTTCTTTATAAAAATATGATTCTATATGATCTTCAATCACAAAATCGAGTCCATTCCTCAGAATCAACAACGCTTTTTTATGTTTTTTCATATAATTTAATGCTTTTCCTTTCATCAAATACACAAAAGGTTGAGCAGGAAATAGTGCAATTCCCTCAGTAGAATATTCTAGTAATATTTCAGGATTCTCTATATATGCCTCCAGAATTTGCTTTAAAATAACATATGATTTATTTGTTTTAAATTCATCTTTTAATACGTCTACATTAGAATCTTTTTTAGCAACTACAAAAGTTGTTGTTGTTTTTTCTATTTTTTTTTTTAATTTTTTATATTTAGAAGAAAGCGCATTGTCCTGCTCCATAAGGTTCATCAAAGAAATAGCACTCTTAAAATCTTTTTTCTGCAAATAGATCTCTAAAAGAAAAACTCTTTCTTTTAGATCAATATCGACTAATTTTTGCTGAACAATAATTGCTTCTGACACGTACTTATCCTTTAAAAGAATTTGAACAAGATGTTTTAGCATCCATATATTATTAGGTTCTTTAAGTAACCCTCTATTGATGTATTCTTTTGCCAATAACATTTCATTGAGTTTCAAATAATTTTTTGAGAACTCAAAGAAAACAGTGGCATCATTTATTGAAATTTGATGACAACTTTCAAGATTTTCAATCGCTTTTTGATAATTTCCAATTGATTTTTCTGATAAAGCTTTGAAGAAATATTGTTGGAATTTCAAGTCTTTTTCTTCCAATGAATCTTTAGCCAAAGGAATACTGTCTTGACAAAATGAGTGCAAAGAAAAAAGAGTAAAGAAAAAAGAAAAGAGAATTAATTTGCAAGTGTAAACACTTCTCTTTTCTATTATTTTTTTTTGCTCTATTCTTTTAGTCATTTATATTAATTCGGTATAATCACCAATGCTAACAGATGTATACGAACCATTATATTTTGCATGGTTTCCAATCATGGCATTGTCTAAATCTGCATTAAAAATCTCAACATTAGATTGAATTAAAGAATTTACAATTTTAGAGTTTTCTACAATACTATTCTCTCCAATGGAAACATAAGGGCCTATTTTTGTGTTTTTAAGAACTACGTTTTGACCCACAAAACAGGGTTGAATAATTTCAGAATTCTCTAAAACTACATCGTGAGAAACTAAATTGTTACCGGCTTTATCTTCAAAACCTAAAACTTGTTTGTTCGTGTCTACTGTTGGATCTTTTTTACCACAATCCATCCAAACATTTACAGTACCAGGTATAAATTTTGCGCCTTGTAGTTTTAAAGACTCTAATACATTCGTTAATTGATATTCATTATTTTCTTTTAAATCATTATCAATTAAATACTGAATTTCTTCACGGACTTTATTTCCATCTTTAAAATAATAAATTCCAATAATTGCCAAATCAGAAACATACTCTTTTGGCTTTTCGACAAAATCAGTTATGAAACCCTCTTTTAACTTGACAACTCCAAAAGCACTTGGGTCTTTAACTTGTTTCACCCAGATTGCACCATCTGCAGTTGCATCTAATTTAAAATCTGCTTTAAATAAAGTATCTGCAAAAGCAACAACACAAGGTCCACTTAAAGAGTCTTTTGCACAATATATGGCATGTGCAGTTCCCAAAGCTTCTTCTTGAACATAAACAGTACCCTTCGCTCCAAGTTCTTCAGCAATTTTAATTAATTTCTCAGAGGTGTTTTCAGGAAACCCTTTTGCAATAGGACCTATAATAAATGCTATCTCCTCTATATTTTGATTTACAACAGACGTA
>JAQWIO010000067.1 GCA_029248845.1 Polaribacter sp.
AAAATTAAAAATATACAGCCTTATGTTATTGTCAATCACATTATTATCTAAATGTGATGACAATCTAACGGATCTTAATATAGATCCAAATTCAGCAATAAGTGTTGCCCCGTCAACATTATTAACAACTGCTCAATACAACTTTTATGAAACGACTCAGGGAGTCACAGTGAATGCTGATTGGGGTCTATTAATGGTACAACAATGGTCTCAAACTGAATATACTGAAGACAGTAGATACACGCAAGATGTTAATTTCTTCAATGTAACTTGGAGTGATATGTACGCAAGTGTTTTAAAAGAATTATACGCTGCAAAAACTTTGGTTGATGGACAAAAAGAGGAAAAAGGCCAAGCTATTACCAATAACAAAAAGAATATTCTTGATGTAATGTCTACACAAGTATTTGCTTTTTTAGCAGACGGTTTTGACAAAGTTCCTTATACAGAAGCGATCGGTGAGAATAACCTTCCAGCCTATGATAGCCAAGAAGTGATATACAAAGGAATATTAGCTACTTTAGAAAACGCAGCAAGTACGTTCTCTTCTTCAGCTCCGTCATTTACTTCTGGTGAAATTATCTACAACGGTGATGTTTCGCATTGGATCAAATTAACAAACTCTTTAATGTTGCGTTATGCAATGCGTATTGCGGATGTTGATCCAGTTACTGCAAGTAAGTATGTTACATTAGCTAGTTCTAATTTAATCACTAGTAATGCAGAAAATGCATTGTTTACTTTTGAGTCAAGTTTAGCGAGAGCAAATCCTCTGTACAAGAATAATACTCCACTAGATGGAAATAGAGATGATTATGCCGTTTCTGAATATTTAGTGGAAACACTAACTAATATGGGAGATCCTAGATTAGCAGCATTTGCAAAGGAATCTACTTCTGGTGAAATTTTAGGTATGCCTTACGGTTTGTCAGATAATGATGCGACAGAAAAAAAACCTGATGTTTCTAGACCTAATGACAATGTTAGATCAGCGACAACTCCTCACGTAATAATCTCCTCAGCAGAAGTACACTTTTTATTAGCTGAGGCTTACCAAAGAGGTATGTTATCTGGAGATGCAGCAGCAACATATGCAGCGGGTATTTCTGAATCTATGAACTACTGGGGAATAAGCGATAGTGCTGCAATTGCTGGGTATGTAGCAAACAATCCATACAATGCTGCCAACTGGAAAGAATCTATTGGAACTCAGAAATGGGTTGCACTTTACATGAACGGTTTTCAAGCTTGGAACGAGTGGAGAAGATTAGATTATCCACAATTAAGCGCTCCTGAAGCAGCAGCAATTAATACAATTCCTGTTCGAATGCCTTATCCTTTATCTGAGACTCAGTCTAACTCTTCTCAATTAGAAAAGGTTACCACTAAACCAGCAGATTTGCAAACTAAAGTTTGGTGGGATGTAAATTAATACACATTTTACAATAAAAATTTAAAGACTGCCTAGAAGGGCAGTCTTTTTTTTGGGCCTGATCCACAAGTAAAAAAAAGAATTCTATAAAATAATTACAGTAAAATCGTTGTCACTTATTTATGAAAAAATTATGAATCATAAATCATTTTCAATCAATATTTTAAAACACAGACGATAAACCTTTAACTATAGATACTTCATTAAAATTAACATTTAATTTTAACAAATTTTTTTAACCCATTACTGTTAAAATAAAAAATCAAATAATTCTTAATAAGATTTTCATTAAATTTTACCTATCCATAGACTACTTATATAAGCTTTTTAAAAAATGTTATTATTATTTAGGAAAAAGCAGATAAATTGTTAAAAGAGTTGTTTTACTAACATAAATTACACACTTTTGTTGAAAATTTTATATCTATAATTATACAATGAAAACAAAGTCTATTGGAATTTTAACACTATTTATGGCGTTGGTGGTGCAAATTACTTTTGCACAAGAAAGAACCTTTTCTGGAACTGTCAGTGATAAGGACGGTCCACTACCGGGAGTGAGTGTATTAATTAGAGGAACTACTATTGGTACCGAAACGGATTTTGATGGTAAATTCTCCATCAAAGCAAAAACCGGTGACCTTTTAGAATTTAGCTATGTAGGTTATGAAAAAATTGAAAAAGTCTTAGAAGACTCTTCAAATGTCATAAATGTAACTTTAGAAGAAGGAATTGGACTTGATGAGATTGTTGTAGTTGCATTCGGTAAAAAAAGAAAAGAACAATTGACCTCTGCAGTCTCTGTTATTTCAAGTGCAGAATTAGCTAAAATGACACCATCACTTTCTATAGATAACATGCTACAAGGTAAAGCTACCGGTGTTCAGGTTGTTGGAGGAAATGGGAAACCAGGACAAACTGCATTTGTAAGAATTAGAGGTATTGGTTCTGTAAACGCATCTAGTGCACCGCTTTATATTATTGATGGTTTAGTAGCGCCTGACTTAACGAATATAAATCCACAAGACATTGAGTCTATGTCGGTTTTAAAAGATGCTGCAACTGCCTCAAAATATGGTTCAAGAGCTGCAAATGGTGTTATTGTAATTAAAACTAAAACGGGACAGAAAAATAAAAAAGCCGTTGTTACAATCTCAACTAGATATGGAACGGGTAGAAAAATTAAAGATAATTTTAAAATGATGAACGCTGCACAGAAAATTCAATATGAACGTGAATTAGCTGCTTTAGGTGTTTCAAATGCCGCTGCTCTACCTGGTCCATTAATTACAAGTGATAAAGAATATAATGCTTTAGTTGCAAAAGATACCGATTGGTTTGATGAATTATTAAAAAAATCAAAAATTCAATCTACCGCCGTTTCAATTGCTGGTGGATCAAAAGAAATAGCTTATTTTTTAAGTTTAGGACATGATACAAACACTGGAATTATTCAAGATTTAAATGGTTTCAAAAGGTCTAATATTAGAATGAATATAGACTATGAAGCCAAAGATTGGTTAAACATAAGTACAAATTTCAGTTTTACATCTTCTAAATCAGATGAACCAAGAGACAGAAATAATGTTCAAAATCCCTTCAGAGCTATGTATGATTATAATCCGTATCAAACAAAATATATGTTAGATAGTTATGGGAATGCAATTTTAGATGAAAATGGAAATCCTGAATTTAATTTAACAAGAAACGGGTTTTCAATTTCAGAGGCAATAATTAATAACCCACAAGTAGTATATACTAGAACTTTAATAGGAGGTTTATCTGCAACTGCAAATATTACCAATGGATTTAGTAATACTTTTAAAATTGGCGGAAGTAATACAGATCTTAGAGATGAATACTTTGTAAAGCCAGGTTCTGTTTTAGATGGTTATGTTGGTGATGCAAATAATCCTGGTAGCAAAAAAGATGATGGATCTTCAGAACTTGATTATACCATAACAAATTTATTAGAATATAATAGAGTTTTTAATGAAAAACACGATGTAACGCTTACGGGTCTTTTCGAGTTTAATGAAAGAATATTAAGAAGTTATTCTTTAAGTAGTATTGGGTTTTCTAATCCTAATTTATTAGTACAAGCTGTAGCTACTATACCTGTGGTTGCTTCAACAAATCTATTCACCAGAACTTTATTATCATATGGTGGTTTTTTTGATTACTCCTATGATTCAAAATATATTGCAACAGCATCCGTCAGAAAAGACGGTTCATCTGTGTTCGGTCAAAACAACAGGTACGGTGTCTTTTGGTCTGCAAGTGCTGCTTGGAATATTAACAAAGAAGATTGGTTTAAAACAACCTTTTTTAACGATTTAAAATTAAGAGCGTCTGCAGGTACTTCTGGTAATAGTAATGGGCTCGGATCTTATGGTTCATTAGCTACTTTAGACTTTGGTAGTTTAAATGGTCAAAGTACAGCAATACCATCAGATAATGGTAACCCTAACCTAGGATTTGAAAAGAACTTTATTTGGGATATTGGAATTGAATTTTCAACATTTAACAGAAGAGTAAGAGGTGTGGTAGATTACTATCAAAGAACTACTTCTGATCTTCTTCTAAATGCTCCATTATCTAGTTTAGGTGGGGAGCCTGATGGGTCAATATTCAGTAATATCGGTGAAATGGTAAACAAAGGTCTGGAAATCGAACTTACTGGAGATATTATAAAAACAAACGATATGTTATTAACTCTTGGAGCAAGCATTTCATTTGTTGATAATAAAGTAACAAAACTTGTTAGTTCTCCAAGTAATGAAGATGGAGAGGATATTATAGTTGGTAACAACATAATAAGTGTTGGTGAAGAAATATATACATTTTACTTACCAAAGTGGGCTGGAGTAAACACAGCAAATGGACAAGCATTATTTTACGACACAGATAATAATGTGACAACTATTTTTGATACAAATGCTCAACAAATTCTTTCAGGTAAATCGCCACTTGCAGATTTTGATGGAGGTATAAATTTATATTTTAGATATAAAAAATTTGACCTATCAACAGACTTTTATTACAAAGTAGGAAATTACATTATCAACTATATGGAAAACGATATGCTGAGTGATGGTCAAAATGCAGATGCAAATCAAAGAGTAGATGCTTTCAATTATTGGAAAAATCCTGGAGATACAAATGTATTGCCAAATCCAATTTACGGAAATGAATCAAATCAGACTACAGATAGATTTTTACAAAAAGGAGATTATATTCGATTAAGAAATTTAACTGTAGGGTTCAATGTTCCTCTAAAAAGTGGACAAAAAATCAATTCTATAAGATTATATCTACAAGGACAAAACTTATGGACTTATGCTCCGCATTTCAATGGAGACCCTGAAGTTGGTATAGGTAGTGGAGAAACAGATAATAGTGTTGGATTTGGGAATTACAATTTATATAGTTATCCACAGATTCAGTCTTTATCATTGGGTGTAGACATAAAATTTTAATTTAATTTATCATGAAAAATTTAATAAAAATATTTTTAATAGCAATCGGTTTTGTTGCGATTCAATCCTGTGACGATGATTTAGCACAACTCCCAAATGATTCAGTATCTCCTGATTCATTTTACAAGACCACTTTAGATTTTGAAGCTGCAATAAGAGGAGTTTATAGCGGTTTCTTAAGAAGTACATATTACGGTGGAAGTTTTTTAAGTAGACCAGATATAATGACAGCAAATGTTATTTTGGCTCCAGCTGGTAGACGAAGTAATCAATCATTCTATGAATGGAGACACACACCTAATGCTGCATGGAATTTAATGGGCAGCGGTTATATTATTACAAATAGAGCAAACCTAATTCTAGAATATATATCGAATGTAAATGATGTCCAATTTTCAAACAACATCATTGGTGAGGCAAAAACAGCAAGAGCATTAGCATTATTTGATTTATTAAGAATTTATTCTAAAATTCCAACTCAAAGTTTAAAGGCTAATGAATCATTGGGAATGCCAATAATTGTTGAAATAGATCCAACCATTCAAAAACTTAGACCTACAGTCAAAGAGTCTTATGATTTTATAATATCTGAACTTGAAGAAGCAAAAAACTTAATTAATGAAGACAATGGTACAGGAAGGTTTAATAAAAACACAGTAAATGCACTATTAAGTAGAGTTTATCTTTATAATGGCGATTATCAATTATCTGTTGAAGCTGCAAATAGCGTTAGTTCTACAGTAGCTACAAGATCAAACTTTCCTCAAGTTTGGGTTGATGGAAGCGAAGATGGTGTAATAATGAAAATAGATCAAGATAGAATACTTGATGGAATTGGTATTGGAACTCAATGGAGTCAATCTGTAGATGGTAACGTAATTCCAGAATACGTAATGGGGTTTGACTTATATAATCAATATTTAGATACTGATATAAGAAGAACAAGCTATACCCAAGTCTTACCTGATTCAGACGGTAATATTTATAACGCTGTAAAAAAAATGTTTGGAGAAGCTGGTCAAAATAATGGTGTGGTTGATGTAAAAATTATAAGAGCATCAGAGGTATATCTAAATAAAGCGGAAGCATACGCAATGCTTGGCCAGGATGGTCCTGCATTAACGGCATTAGACGCTGTAAGATCCAATAGGTACAATAATTTCTCATCTGGCAATGAAACAGGGACTCAATTATTTGAAGCTATAAAACTTGAAAGAAGATTAGAATTATTTGCAGAAGGACATAGATTATTTGACTTAAAAAGATGGAATGAAGGAGTTACAAGATCTTTGATTAATGGAGATTTCTTTGATGGTACTGGTTCAGCTGTGTCAGCGGAGTATTCAAGCTTACCTGCAGGAAGTTATATTTATCAATTTCCAATACCACAAGCAGAAATTAATGTATTCCCAGAATTTCAACAAAATCCTGGATACAATAACAATTAAAAATGAAAAAAATGAAAAATTTATATTATTTAATAGGAGTAATACTAACTATTGGTTTTACTTCTTGTGAGGATGAAAATTATGGTGTAGAAGTAAATAATTTTAATGGTAATGTAGCTTATTTCATCAGTGGTAAAAAAGATAATTACTTTGTTAGCCCAAATGCTGATGCATTCAAAATACAAGTTGGTGCAACAAATAAAAGCAATAGCGATAGAAATTATACAATTGAAGTGAGCCCTGAATCTACCGCAACGAAGGGTGTTGATTTTTCAGTGGCTAGTTCTACGGTAACAATCCCTGCAGGAGAATATTTTGGAGAAATATCAATTGTGGGTATTTACGAAGGAACAACAACTACCGGAAGTGAATTGATTTTAAGTTTAAAAGGGGATTCTTCAGATCCAGCAATGATAAATAATTCATTTTCTTTGTCAATATTTCAAAAATGTATCTCTGACCTAGCAGGTAATTACAGTGTAACGACTACATACGGTTTTCATGACTTTTTACCAGATTTCAATCCATATACAATGGAAATGGAAATTGTCGCTGTAGACCAAGAAGCTGGTTTGTATCAAATTTCAGATTTTTCTGGAGGTTTATATAGTATTGGCCCTTACTCAACTAGCTATGAAACTGATTCAGAATCATTCACAGTTCAATTTACAGAAAACTGTGGGAAAATCAGTTGGAAAAATCAAAGTGATGCATTTGGACCCTGCATACCTACAGAGAGGGGTATTAATAGCGTAGACTTCTCATCAGGTAAAATAACAATTTCTTGGACATGTGAAAAATATGGAGAAAACGGAGTTTCTGTTTATACACCAATTTAATAAATAAAAGAATGAAAATGAGCTTAATTAAAATCTCATTTTTGCTTATTTTTATTTTAATTAACAATATTTACTTATGAAAAATAAATTTATTATTCTAGCATCTATAATATTTTCATTTAAATTACAATCTCAAACAATTGCAGAAAGAAAAAAAATTACAAACTCATATAATAAAAAGCACAGTAATGTTCTACTTCAAAATTTAATCATTAAAAATCAAAAGAGAGAGTTAAGAATAGAAAAATATATTACCAATAATAAATTAGCTCAAAAAAATTATTCAAAAAATAATATTGATTACAAAATATTTGATATTATAGATGGTAAACCTGTTTATATAACTACATCGAATACAAAAAGTGCTAAAGCTACAAGAACTAATTTTTTACAATCTGGAGGTGATTTGAATTTAGATTTAGAAGGAGAAAATATGAATGTTGCAACATGGGATGGTGGACCAACTTTAGCTTCACATCAAGAATTTACATCAAATGATGAAAATTCAACATCAAGAATTACAACACCAGATCTATCTTCATCTAATAGTCAGAGTAACCATTCTACACATGTTTCTGGTACTATTGTAGCAAGTGGTAAAAATAGTTCTGCTAAAGGAATGGCACCAAAAGCAACACTTATATCTTATGATTGGGATAATGATACAACCGAAGCATTAAATGAAGCAATTTCAAATGGTTTATTATTTTCTAATCATTCGTATGGAACTCCTGTATTAACTGATGATGGCTCACCCAATGCCCCTACTTGGTTAATGGGTTGTTATAATAACGAAGCAAAAGCTTGGGATGATATCGCCTATGATGCACCTTATTATTTAATGATTGCGGCAGCTGGAAATTCTGGAGAAGATAATTATGATGGAGGATTACTAGCTAATTATGATAAATTGACAAATTTTGGAGTTGCAAAAAATAATCTAGTAGTTGCAAATGCAAGCAATCCGTTAATACATCCAAATGGAAGCGGGGACCTGTTAAGTTTATTTATCAATTCAAGTAGTAGTCAAGGTCCTGCTGATGACGGAAGAATAAAACCTGATATATCTGCAGATGGAACGAATATATTTTCTCCGATAAGTAGTTCTGATAGTGATTATGATACTTATTCAGGAACTTCGATGGCTACTCCAAATGTAGTAGGGTCTCTGTTATTATTACAAGAATATTACAATAGATTGTATTCTAAATTTATGTTATCAGCAACTGTTAAAGCTCTTGTAATTCATACCGCAGATGATGACAAAACAATTATTGGTCCAGACCCAATTTTTGGATGGGGACTTCTTAATTCTAAATATGCAGCAGAGGTAATACAAAATAGTACAACAAATAATAGTGTTATAATAGAGAAGTCTTTAGAAAATAAGGGAACTTATACCTTTGATTTTACTGTAATAGATAGTGGTCATCCGGTTAGTGCAACAATAGTATGGACTGACCCTTCCGGTACTGACTTTACAGGGGTATTAAATAGCCCAAATGCAGCTTTAATTAATGATTTAGATTTAAGAATAACATTAAATTCGGAAACATCTTTTGAAACTTTTTACCCTTGGAAATTAGATTTAGATAATATTTCTGGTTTCGCAACCAAGAATGACAATTCTGTAGATAATGTTGAAAACATAGATATAGAATTTCCAACTTCTGGAACTTATAGTTTAACTGTATCACACAAAGGTTCATTAGTTAATTCAAACCAAAACTTTTCCTTAATATTAACTGGTTTTGAAAATACAACATTATCTCAAGAAGAAGATTTTGACACAACAAATATTCATATTTGGCCAAATCCAACATATGATTTTTTAAATTATGAATACAAATCACTTAGCAATTCAAATATTGAAATTGAATTAATTGACCTACAAGGAAGAGAAATTTACAAACAATCTATTAAATCAAGTGAACAAATAATTAAAGGTAATATAAATTTAAAAGAGTTTTCGAAAGGGATATACATTTTCAATATAATTCAAGGTGAAAGAAAAAAACATAAAAAAATTGTACTAAATTAAAAAAACCGTTAAATCAGTGTTGGGTGATAATTTGAGTATACTCAAAGTAAATGATAAATATTTGGACTTAATAAGGACGATTTTTTTACCTTCAAAGGATAATGCATACCTTTGCCAAATGACAACAGAAGCAACAAATATTTTTGGTATTAGAGCAATTATAGAAGCAATCGAAAGTGGTTCATCCATTAATAAAATATATCTACAAAAAGGCTTAAGAGGCGAATTATTTTATGAATTAAACAAGCTCATCAAAACAAAAAAACTAACCACAAGTTTGGTTCCTGTTGAGAAACTGAATAGGTTGTCTAAAAACAACAATCATCAGGGGGCAGTTGCTCAAATATCTCCAGTTGATTTTCATGATTTAGAAACCTTAATTGAAGAGACGATAGATAGTGATACAACTCCTTTATTTCTGTTATTAGACCAACTTTCTGATGTTCGAAATTTTGGTGCTATTATTAGAACAGCTGAATGTACAGGTGTTAACGGAATTATCATACAAAAAAATGGAAGTGCCCCAGTAAATGCTGAAACTATAAAAACTTCTGCTGGTGCGGCTTTCAAAATACCTATTTGCAGAGTAGATCACATAAAAGATGCGCTATTCTTATTAGAAGCATCAGAGATAAAGACCCTTGCTGCAACGGAAAAAACTGAAGATTCAATTTATGATATTGATTTAAATCAACCTGTGGCTATTGTAATGGGTTCTGAACATAGGGGTGTAAACCCTTCTATATTAAAAATGGTAGATTACAAAGCAAAATTACCATTATTAGGTAAAATCGCTTCTTTAAATGTTTCTGTAGCTTGTGGTGCCTTCTTATATGAAACGGTAAGACAGCGAATGAGTTAGGACTCCTCTTCTACTCTTTTTTCAATTTTAGGGGGTGAAAAATCTCCGTTTTCATCAAAAAAAGAATCAAAATCTGTTTCATTAAACTGATACTCTTCTTTTACAATTCCTTTATTTCTATAAATGGTTGCAAAAAATACCCCTACCAAAAAACCTGATAAATGTCCTTCCCAAGACATCCCTTCTTTTATGGGTAAAACATACCAAATCATACTTCCGTAGAGAAAAATTACCATTAATGAAAGTGCTACTAATCTGTAATGCTTTTTTATCATTCCACTAAAAAAAACAAAACTAAAAAGTAAATATACAATTCCACTTGCACCAATGTGATACGATTCTCTTGCAATCATCCACGTTATAAAACCTGTAAAAAAGCCCCCAAAAAATAATACCTTGTATGCAACCTCTTTATAAAAGTATAATAAACTGCTTAACAACACGAATAAAGGAATAGAATTATTAAAGAGGTGATTTGTGTTGCTGTGAATGAAATGTGTTAAAAACACTCCTCTAAAACCCGATAATGTCCTTGGGAAAACACCATACTTATTAAAATTAAAGCTAAAGGTTATTTCTATCCAATAAAGTAACCAAATTGAAACTACATACACAAATGGTATTAGAAAAATTGAGCTCTTTAATTTTAACTGGTTATCATCATTCATATGGATTTTTAAAAATAACAAAAATCTATCCAAATAAAAATTTTACAATATCTGTCAGAAATCTTTGCTATTTTTACTAAATGAATGAACCTTTGGCAGAAAGAATTAGACCTAAAACACTTGATGACTATATTAGTCAGCAACATTTAGTGGGTAAGAAAGGGGTATTAACAAATTTAATTAAACAAGGAGTGATTCCTTCTTTAATTTTTTGGGGACCACCTGGAATTGGAAAAACTACCCTCGCAAATATTATAGCAACTGAATCTAAGAGGCCTTTTTATACCTTAAGCGCCGTAAGTTCAGGGGTTAAAGATGTAAGAGAAGTTATTGAAAAAGCAAAAAAAGGAGGAGGATTATTTACCGCTAAAAATCCTATTTTATTCATTGATGAAATTCACAGATTTAGTAAATCTCAACAAGATTCATTGTTAGGTGCTGTCGAAAAAGGCTGGGTAACTTTAATTGGTGCTACGACAGAAAACCCAAGTTTTGAGGTCATTCCTGCCCTACTTTCTCGCTGTCAGGTATACATATTAAATTCTTTTGACAAAAACGATTTAATTGCGCTTTTACACAGAGCAATTAATAAAGACGAATTCTTATCAAACAAAAAGATTACACTAAAAGAAACAGATGCTTTATTACAAGTTTCTGGAGGAGACGCAAGAAAACTATTGAATATTTTTGAATTATTAGTATCTGATGATGATGAAATTGAAATTACAAATAAATTAGTCTTAGAAAAAATTCAAAAAAATATTGTCAGATATGACAAAACCGGAGAACAACATTATGATATTATTTCTGCTTTCATAAAGTCTATAAGAGGTAGCGACCCAAATGGTGCCGTTTACTGGTTAGCTAGAATGATTGAGGGTGGTGAAAATGTTAAGTTTATTGCACGAAGATTACTAATTGCTGCTTCCGAAGACATTGGCAATGCAAATCCTACTGCATTAATTTTAGCAAATAATACTTTTCAAGCAGTTGCGGTACTTGGCAATCCTGAATCTAGAATTATTTTAAGCCAATGTGCTGTCTATCTTGCTAATTCTCCAAAAAGTAATGCTTCTTACTTAGCAATAAACAATGCATTAGATCTAGTTCAAAAAACCGGTGATTTATCGGTACCCATACATTTAAGAAATGCACCTACTAAATTGATGAAAGATTTAAATTATGGGAAGGATTATAAATATTCGCACGATTATGCCCAGAGTTTTGTTGCGCAAGAATTTCTACCTAAAGAAATAAGTGGACAACAGTTTTTTGTCCCTGGAAATAATCCAAGGGAAACCGCTATGCGTTTGTTCTTAAAAACGAGATGGAAGGATAAGTATGGGTATTAATAACTGATTCATTTCTTATTTACCCTAGTTTACTCGAGATGAATATGGT
>JAQWIO010000072.1 GCA_029248845.1 Polaribacter sp.
TTAAAAAATAATGTTCCTTATCAAAAAATAACTCCTGCCATAGACACTTTTTTTTTTAAAAAGAAATCATTGAATGATGCTTCAAAAAAAAATCAATTACAATTAATGACAATTGGTAGATTGCATTGGATAAAAGATTATACAAGTGTTATTGTAGCATTAAAAAATTTAAAAAATAGAGGAATAGATTTTGAGTATAAAATTATTGGCGATGGTCCAGAGGAAGAGAAGTTGAAGTATTTAGTGTATGAGTTAGGTTTAATAAATAATATTATTTTTATAGGGAAAATTAGTCACAAAGAGACCTTAAATTATTTTAAGAACAGTGATATATATATACAATATAGTTTGCAAGAAGGTTTCTGTAATGCTGTTTTAGAAGCCCAATCTATGGGAGTTTTGCCTATTGTTTCCAATGCAGAGGGATTGTCAGAAAATGTATTAAACAATAAAACAGGCTGGGTTGTTCCAAAAAATAGCCCCAAATTATTAGCTGATAAAATAGTAGAAGTAATCAACTTACCCGAAAGCAATAAAGAAAAAATTAGAAAACAATCCATAGAAAGAGTTATAATAGAATTCAATATAGAAAAACAACAAAAAGAATTTATTGATTTTTATACTGAATAATGTACTTTATAGTTGAAATGATTAGACCTATTTATTAGAATACTAATAAAATATTGCTTAAATTAGAGATAACTAATATTAAACTATAAATAAAATCACTATTCTTTTCTCATTTCTTAAATATCTTCAACCAACTAGTTATTTTACATTGCCGAATAGCAATGGTAAATATATATACCCTATAGTTTCTGAAATACCAGATGATATCTTAAGTTATTTAAAGGTAGATAAAGAGTATGATTCAATAAGAGCTAGAACTTATGACCTTTCTTATCAAGCCATTGAAAAAGGATATATAGGAGGGGTAAAAAGAATTGAATTTGTGGAAGAGCTTCCTATTGTTGATGAATACCGTTTTGTGAAAAAATATTTTAGTACATTTTGGTATTATTACATCTTCTTTATCAGATTAATCACATTTAATAATCCTTTTAAAGAAATTAATGGTTTTATAAAATCATTTAAAGTTTCAAGATCGTTAATAACAAAGAATACTCTTACATATTCAGAATGGAATTGTTTGGATTCAAAGTTATTAAAAACACAACCCAAAGTAAGTATTGTTATTCCCACCTTAAATCGTTATGAATACTTAAAAGATGTTTTAAAAGATTTAGAAAACCAAGACTATCATAACTTTGATGTTATTGTTGTTGATCAGTCTGAACCTTTTCAAAAGAAATTTTATGATAATTTCAACTTAGATATTAAACTCATACATCAAAAAGAAAAGGCACTGTGGTTAGCACGTAATAGAGCTGTTGAATTATCTGATGCTGCTTATTTATTATTGTTTGATGATGACAGTCGGGTTGAATCAGACTGGATTAAAAATCATATTAAATGTCTTGATTTTTTTAACGCTGATATCTCTTCAGGGGTATCTATATCTATTGTTGGAGCAAGAGTTCCTGATAATTATTCCTTTTTCAAATATTCAGAACAACTAGATACTGGAAATGTTTTGATTAAAAGAGAGGTCTTTAAAGCTATTGGCTTGTTTGATAGACAATATGAGAAACAGAGAATGGGAGATGGTGAATATGGCTTAAGAGCCTTTTTATTTGGTTTTAAGAATATATCCAATCCATATGCTCAACGAGTACACCTAAAGGTAGGAACTGGAGGATTAAGACAAATGGGGTCTTGGGATGGTTTTCGACCTAAAAAATGGTTTTCTCCTCGTCCTATACCTAGTGTGTTGTATCAGTTTAGAAAATATTACGGTATAAAAATGACTATTTACAGTCTTTTAAAAACAGTACCACCATCAATAATAAATTACAAGCACAAAGGGAATAAAAAATTGATATTTTTTTCTTATTTACTAATGTTACTTATTTGGCCAGTTATTTTATTTCAAGTTATTAAATCTTGGAGATTAGCAAGTGTAAAAATAAAAAAGGGTAGTATAATCAAGTATATGACTTAATAAACTTTAATCAATATAATACTTATTTTAAGTAATATGGATATTAATAAAAAAGTTTTAATTATCGCCTCTGAATTTCCACCAGAACCAGGAGGTATTGGGAATCATGCATATAATGTTGCTAAAAACTTAACTTGCTACAAATACAAAGTTAGTGTAATTGCTGACCAAAGATTGATAAACAGACACAGTGAAATTTTATTTGACAATAAGCTATCATTTAAAATAATAAGAATTAAAAGTAAATCTATTCGAGTCATAATGTATATAAACCGAATATTTCAGATTTTTAAACATACGTATAGAAATGAAATAATAATTGCATCTGGTAAATTCTCACTTTGGATAGTTGCACTTTCCTCTCTGTTTTTTAAAGGTAAAAAATATATAGCTGTAATTCACGGATCAGAAGTGAATTTTAGAAATAAAATATTACGAAAATCTATAGATGTATCTCTAAAAAAATTTGGCCATATTATTGCTGTATCAAACTACACAAAATCTTTAGTCTCTTATTTAAATTTATCAAATATAACTGTCATTCCAAACGGTTTTCAATTATTGGAGAATCCGATGAAAAAAATAAATAAAAAAAGAGGTTATCCAAGTTTAATTACGGTTGGTTCTGTAACTGAGAGAAAAGGTCAAAGAAATGTTATTAATGCCCTTCCAACTTTGATACAATCATATCCAGAAATTCATTACCATATAGTTGGTCTACCATACAAAAAAAATGAATTCTTAGATTTTGCAAAAAAGTTAGGTGTTGATTCTTACATGACTTTTCATGGAGCTGTTAGTGAGGAGCATAAAAAGGATTTACTTCTTAATAGTGATATTTTTACAATGCTAAGTCAAAATACCATTTCTGGTGATGTAGAAGGGTTTGGTATTGCAATTTTGGAAGCTAATAATTTAGGTATACCGGCAATTGGTGCAAAAAATTGTGGAATAGAAGATGCTATTTTAGATTATAAATCAGGTATTCTTATTCAGAATGATAATCCAGTAGAATTTAAAAAATCAATTAACATTATATTAAATAATTACGTTTTATATAGTAATGAAGCAAAATTATGGTCGTCAAAATTTTCATGGAAAAACATCATTAAAAAATATGTAAAGGTTTTAGAATTATGAAAATAGCAATAATATCACATACTGAACACTACATTGACTCTTCGGGAAAGATAAAAGGTTGGGGACCTACCATAAAAGAAATAAATAAATTAGCTAGTGTAACAAATTCGATAGTTCATATAGCTCCTTTACACAAAACTACAGCTCCCAAAAGTGCATTATCTTACAACAGTTCAAAAATAACATTCAAAGCATTAATTCCATCAGGCGGGAAAGGTTTTAAAAAGTTATCTATTCTATTTACGGCTCCTCTAAACTTATATAAAATGTTTAAGATATTAAAGGATGTAGATTATATTCAATTTAGAGCTCCTTCAGGAATGGGTATTTATGTGTTACCTTTTTTGAGATTTTTTTATAATACAAAATACTGGGTAAAATATGCTGGTAATTGGAAAGACAAGAGTATGCCTTTAGGAAATATGCTTCAAAAAAAATGGTTACAAAACTTCACATCTAAAGACACTAAAATTACTGTAAATGGTTTATGGCCTAATGAAAGAAATAATATTATTCCATTTGAAAACCCTTGTTTAGATAAAAATGATAGGAAAATAGGTGAAAAAATACAACATGAGAAAATAAATAAAAAAGTAATAGAATTTTGTTTTGTTGGTTCTTTAAACAAACACAAAGGTGTGGATAAAATTTTAGAGGCAATAACTGATTTAAATGTTAAAAACAATCTCATTTTTCATTTCATTGGAGATGGAGCTATGAAAAGTAGTTTTGAGGAAAATGCAAAAAATATTGAGCTAACAATTATATTTCATGGATTTATAGCAAAGGACGCTATAAGTGATATTTATTCTAAGTGTGATTTTATTATTCTTCCATCAAAGAGTGAGGGTTTTCCTAAAGTTATTGGTGAAGCAATGAATTTTGGTTGTATTCCAAT
>JAQWIO010000141.1 GCA_029248845.1 Polaribacter sp.
ATTAATGGCAAAACCTAAAAAATCTACCGCGGGTGGTGGAGAAATTATTGAGAATCCAATTCTTTCTAACTTTAAGGAAGGATTGTCCATTCTTGAATATTTTATCTCTACTCACGGGGCACGTAAAGGATTGGCAGATACCGCCTTAAAAACAGCAGATGCTGGATACTTAACACGTAGATTGGTAGATGTTTCTCAAGATGTAATTATTAATGAAGAAGATTGTGGTACATTAAGAGGATTAGAAGTTACAGCATTAAAGAAAAATGATGAGATCGTAGAATCTTTGTCAGATAGAATCGAAGGACGTATTTCTTTACAAGATGTATACCATCCATTAACAGATGAACTTATTTTAAAAGCAAATCAACCGATCACTTCAGAATTAGCGATAGCTGTTGAAAAATCTGGAATTGATAGATTAGAAGTAAGATCTCCATTAACCTGTGAATCTACAAAAGGTATTTGTGCCAAATGTTATGGACAAAGCTTGTCAACTCGTAATAAAGTTCAGATAGGTGAAGCAGTTGGTGTAATTGCAGCACAATCTATTGGAGAACCAGGTACTCAGTTAACATTACGTACATTCCACGTTGGTGGGGTTGCAGGAAATATTTCTGAAGAAAATAAATTGATTGCTAAGTTTGATGGTAAAGTTGTTATCGATGATTTACGAACAGTTGTTGGAAAAGACAATGATGGTAAAGAAGCTGATATCGTAATTTCAAGAACAGCTGAAATTAAAATTCTAGATAAGAAAACAGGAATTACTCAAAGTACAAATATTATTCCTTACGGTTCTGTCATTTTTGATAAGGACAGAAAATCTATTAAAAAAGGAGATGTAATAGTTCAATGGGATCCATTTAACGGTGTTATTGTATCAGAATTTGCTGGAAAAGTGAAGTTTGATAATTTACAACAGGGTATTAATTATACTGTTGAAATTGACGAGCAAACAGGTTTCCAAGAAAAAGTAATGATTGAATCTAAAAATAAAAAAATCATTGCTTCTTTAATTATTGAAGATAATGACGGTAATGCTCTTCGTTCATACAGTTTACCTGTAGGTGCACATTTAATGATAGATGATGGAGATAAAGTGGAAGCAGGACACACTTTAGTTAAAATTCCGAGAAAATCAGGAAAAGCGGGAGATATTACGGGAGGTTTACCTCGTGTAACAGAATTGTTTGAAGCACGTAATCCTTCTAACCCTTCTGTTGTTTCAGAAATTGATGGTGTCGTTTCTTTTGGAAAAATAAAGCGTGGTAATAGAGAAATTATTGTTGAATCCAAAACTGGAGATATTAGTAAGTATTTAGTGAAACTTTCTAATCAGATTTTAGTTCAAGAGAATGATTTTATCAAAGCAGGGATGCCTTTATCAGATGGAGCAACAACTCCTTCAGATATTTTAAGAATTAAAGGACCCTCAGCTGTGCAAGAATATTTAGTAAATGAAATACAAGAAGTGTATCGTTTACAAGGTGTGAAAATTAACGACAAACATTTCGAAGTAGTGGTTCGTCAAATGATGCGTAAAGTGAAGATTATTGATTCTGGTGATACTTTATTTTTAGAGAACCAATTGATACATAAAGTTGACTTTATCAAAGAGAATGATGCTATATACGGGATGAAGGTTGTAGAAAATGCTGGAGATTCTGAAAATATAAAACCTGGTCAGATTATTTCTGCTCGTCAATTAAGAGATGAAAATTCTTTATTAAGAAGAAATGATCAAAACTTAGTAGAAGCAAGAGATGCGAAACCAGCAACTGCAGAACAAGTTCTCCAGGGAATCACCAGAGCATCACTTCAAACAAAATCGTTTATTTCTGCAGCATCCTTCCAGGAGACTACAAAGGTATTAAACGAGGCTGCTGTAAGTGGTAAAGTAGACACTTTAGAAGGCTTAAAAGAGAATGTAATTGTTGGTAAGAGAATTCCTGCAGGTACAGGTATGAGAGCTTATGATAATGTTATTGTTGGCCCAAAAGATGAAATGGAACAAAGTTTTTAATTCATAGTAAAAGCCTCTAAAATTTAGAGGCTTTTCTTTTTTAAATATATTTTATGGAAGAAAATCAAAACAAAGACGGACAAATAAATATTGAATTAGATCAAGAGATTGCAGAAGGAATCTATTCTAATTTAGCAATTATTAATCATTCTATGTCAGAATTTATTGTTGATTTCATTAATATTATGCCAGGTGTACCCAAGGCTAAAGTTAAATCTAGAATTATATTAACACCACAGCATGCGAAAAGACTCACAAAAGCATTGGCAGAAAATGTTAGAAAATTTGAACAAGCTCAGGGAGAAATTAAAGATTTTGAACAACCTCCGATACCAATGAATTTTGGTCCTACAGGACAAGCATAAATAAAAAAAGCGAAACTAAATGTTTCGCTTTTTTTATATATCATATTCATATTATTTCCACACTATCTATTGAAACAACGTTTTAAAAGCAGCGTTCCTTTGGTATAATAAAAACTGATAAAAATAGTGATCGCTAAAAATAATAAAGCACCAATAGCTGCTCCAATTGGCGATAAAATTTTACCTATGTTTTTGAGTCCAATGCCAAAAAAACTACCATATAAAAGAATAAAGTGAACGACATAAATAGACAGGGTATTTTTACCAATTTTTAAAATGAATGGATGTTTTAAGTATTTTTCAAAGCTATAGAAAATGGCAAAATAGATCAGGACGTATCCCAATTTAGAAAATAAATAATTATAATAAGCAGCATCTCTAAAAACATCAAGTTTTGAAATGTGAAAAGCATGCATTAGAATATCTGAAGAATATAGGATGAGTACTAAACCAATACTTACAAAAGATGAAATTATTGTTGCTTTAAAATATTTTATGTGTAGATTCCAATAAAAGAGTGTTGCTATAAAACTACCCATTAAGGAATATCCGTACCAGGGTATTATTCTAAAGATAGATCCATTATTTCTTGAGATATAATTATGAATAATAAGAGGCATGTTCTCTATGTTTATTATTCTATACAAGGGTTCAAATAAAAATATGAGGATCCCTAAAATTAAAGTGATAAGAGAAAAAAGAATTATTTTTTTATTACATATGAAAAAGAGGATTACAGTTAATATCAAACTTAATCCAATGCAGTGTAATACATCTACAGCCAAGAAAGATGTATTGAAGTACCCTGAAAACCAATCTAAAAAATTAATTCTTATAAAATAGCCAATCCCAATCAGATAGAAACCTCTTATAAATCCTTTTTTCATTCTAGAATTTTCCAGCCCTTTTTCTTTTGCTACTAGTAGGAGGTAGGTGAAAATTAATCCGGATATTGTAAAAAAAACAGGAGCGGTAATTCCTCTAAAAAAAGACCATAGAGAAAAAATTTCAGAATTTAAATTTCGATAAGAACTTTCTAACAGCGTATCTATGAAATGTCCTTGAAGCATCATTAAAATAGCAAAAGCACGAACAATATCAATAAAGTATATCCTTTTTTTCAAATTTTAGGAGCTTCTATTTTGATTAAAATTACAGATTTATTCTAAATAATCTTATAGCTGCTTCTATAAAGTTTAAAATAAACTATATTTTTCTTGTTTTATTTAATAACCAATAATCAGCTAAAACCAAAGCAGTCATGGCTTCTATAATAGGGACGGCTCTAGGAACCACACATGGATCGTGCCTACCTTTACCCGTAATTTCTGTAATTTCATTTTCAGAATTGATGGTTTGCTGAGAACTCATGATAGTTGCAACTGGCTTGAAAGCAACTCTAAAGTAAATGTCCATTCCATTACTAATTCCTCCCTGAATTCCACCAGACAGATTAGACTGAGTAGAACCGTCTGCATTAAAAATATCATTGTGCTCAGAGCCTTTCATTTTTGCACCACAAAATCCGCTT
>JAQWIO010000010.1 GCA_029248845.1 Polaribacter sp.
TTCAATTCTTCAATAAAATTTTTCATTGTATACAGTTTATCAAGTGACAAATATAAGTTTATCAAGCAAAATATACTAAATTCGTAGTATGATTTTAGTTACTGGAGGAACAGGTTTGGTTGGTGCTCATTTATTGTATCAATTGGTTAAGAATAACGAAAAAATACGTGCTATTTATCGTTCAGAAGAGAGAATTGAAAAAGTAAAGGAAGTTTTCTCTTTGTACGATTCAGATATTTCATTGTGTTCTAAAATAGAATGGTTTAAAGCAGATATTACGGATGTTCCTTCAATGATTCCTGCTTTTATTGGAGTCAAAAAAGTATATCATTGTGCAGCCTTTATATCTTTTAATTCTAAAGATTACAGAGAGATGCGAAAAGTAAATATTCATGGAACTGCAATAATTGTCAACCTTTCTGTTGATGCTAATGTTCAAAAGATTTGTTTTGTTAGTTCAATTGCTACTATTGGAAATTCTTTGAGTGGAGATTTATTGACGGAAGAAAATGAATGGAACTCTCAAGAAGAGAATAGTGGATATTCCATTACTAAATTAGGTGCTGAAATGGAAGTTTGGAGGGCAAGTCAGGAAGGAATTGATGTGGTGATCGTAAACCCCGGTATTATTTTAGGAGCTGGTTTTTGGACTTCAGGTTCCGGAAAAATATTTACAAAAATTTTTAATGGATTTAAATATTATACTGAGGGAGTTACGGGTTTTATAGGGGTAAAAGATGTTGTAAAAACAATGGTATTACTAACAGATTCCAGTATTAAAAATGAGCGATTTATTTTAGTTTCTGAAAACAAATCTTTTAAAGAAGTTTTCTTTTTAATTGCAGATAATTTTCATAAAACAAGACCTTATAAGAAAGTGTCTCTATGGCAAACCTCGATTTTTTGGCGAATTTCTTTGTTGATTTCTACCATTAGCGGCAAAACACCTTTATTAAGTAAATATGCCGCAAAATCAGCAAATACCGTATCTACGTATTCAGCAAATAAAATTAAAAAGGTACTTAATTTTAAATTTGAGGATATTGAAGAAGTAGTCAAAGATGTTTCAGATAAGTATCCTAGAACCGATTTTTAATAAACTCCTGTTGTCTATTACTATTTTTTTTAAATTTGGATTTTAGAGTGTCTAAAAAAACTTTTGGTTTTTTTAAAGAGTCTAACAATTTTATTTTTTTTAAAGAATCTTTTCTAGCAGAATCTAGTTTTACTTTTAACTTGTTAAGGGTTTCTTTTCTTTTTTCAAGATTGGTTTTAGCATCGGTAAGTATTTCTTCATATTCGTCTATTTTAGACATGTAATAATAATTGCTATTTTGAAAGCGGGAACTATCAATATTGTAAACCTCATTCACAAAGGGCATGTAATTAATTTTATTTTGTTGTTTGTTGTTTTTTATAAACTTCGCAGAAGAAGCAATGTACATTTCTTGAATTAAATGACTCATAGAATCTTTTGGAATTAAGTCTTTCGGCTTTTTAAAAATTGTATTACTTGTACAAGAAAACAAGATTAATAAAACGAATATGTAGCTGTATTTTTTCATTCTATCTCTTAAAAGTAATTCTTTTACCTTTTGTTTTTTCATTAAAGACCCCTTTATTATACATTAAAGTTCCGTTGACAAAGGTATGAGTTATTGAAGATGAAAAAGTAGTACCTTCAAAAGGAGACCAACCGCATTTATAAAGAAGATTGTCTTTAGAAACTGTTTGAGGCTCATTGGTGTTCACCAATACTAAATCAGCATAATAACCTTTCTTTATAAAGCCTCTTTTTTCAATTTGAAATAATTTTGCAGGATTATGACTCATTTTTTCAACTGCTTTTTCAATAGAAATCACACCCTCCTTTACTTTTTCTAAAACTGCAATTACAGCATGCTGTACAAGAGGGCCACCACTTGGGGCTTTTGTATATACATTGTTTTTTTCTTCCAGGGTATGTGGCGCATGGTCTGTAGCTAAGACATCAATTCTGTCATCTAAAAGCGCTTCCCATAAACCGTGTCTGTCTTTTTCTGTTTTTACAGCAGGATTCCACTTAATATGTGTTCCCTTCTTTTCATAATCTTTGTCAGAAAACCACAAATGATGAATACATACTTCTGCAGTAATTTGTTTTTCTTCTATAGGAATATCGTTTCTAAAAAGCGCAGTTTCTTTGGCAGTTGATAAATGGAAAACATGCAATCTTGCGCCAGTTTTTTTAGCGAGTTCAATTGCTTTTGAAGATGATAAATAACAGGCTTCTTCGCTTCTAATGATAGGGTGATATTTTATAGGAATAGTCTCTCCGTATTTTTCTGTAAATTCTTTTGTGTTTTTTTTAATGGTTGCTTCATCTTCACAATGAACAGAAATAATCATTTTTGTCGAAGAGAAGATTTTCTCTAAAACAGCTTCATTGTCAACCAACATATTTCCCGTAGAGGAGCCTAAAAACAATTTAATTCCGGCAACTTTTTTTGGGTCTGTTTTCAATAACTCTTCCAAATTATCATTAGTACCCCCAAACATAAACGAATAGTTTGCATAAGACTCTTTGGCTGCGATTTTAAACTTATCTTCTAATAAATTTTGAGTTGTAGCTTGCGGAACTGTATTTGGCATTTCTATAAAAGTAGTAATTCCGCCAGCGATAGCAGCTTTGCTTTCTGAAGCAATATTTGCTTTGTGTGTTAAACCGGGTTCTCTAAAATGTACTTGATCATCAATAAAACCAGGAATTAAATAAGCCCCTTTTGCGTCAATTAGTTGTGTTTTTTTTGTTGCTTTTATGTCTGATGATATTTCTTTTATCATTTCGTTTTCAATAAGTACATCTCCTAAAAAGGTGGTGTTCTCATTTACTATTTTTGCATTTTTTATTAATGTTAATTTTGCCATTTTATTCTTAAATATCTATTCTCATATTAACTAAACTCTTTGTAAATCCGAAGCGTTCGTATGCTTTCATTGCCCTCACATTACTGTCATACACATCTAATCTTAATTCTTTGAGGTTTTTTTCTTTTGCCCAAACTTTTAAGGTTTCTAAAATTAGTCCACTAATTTTTTGACCTCTGAACTGTTCCTTTACATACATAAAACCAATATATCCATGTTGAGGATTTTTATGATAGTGCTTAGAGTTTTCAATTCTTACATAACCAGAAGCGACTAATTCTTTCTTGAAGGCGGCAACTATTAAATGAATATGTTTGCTTATAATCATTTCAGGGATATTGTAATAAAACAATGAGCCTTTACTTAAAAAAGGATCTAATGGTCTTTCTGCTTTTATCATTCCTTGTTCAAATTCTAACAGTGTTTCAAGATCATTTAAAGTAGCTGATCTAATACAGAGTTCACTCATAATAATCTATTTTGGCAACCCTTTTAATTTCATTTTTATCACTCCGAATAAGGCTTCAGAAACTATATTTTTACTCATTTTAGAAGTTCCAATGACTCTATCTGTAAAAATGACAGATACTTCTTTGATACTAAAACCATGTTTCCATGCTTTAAATTTCATTTCTATTTGAAAAGCGTATCCGACAAATTTTATTTTTTCTAATTCCATTGTTTCTAGCACTTCTCTTTTCCAACACACAAAGCCTGCAGTGGTATCAAAAACAGGAATTCTAGTTATGAAGCGCACATATTTAGAGGCAAAGTATGAAAGCAATAACCTTTTTATATCCCAATTAACAACGTTTACTTGATTGTTTAAATATCTAGAGCCAACAGAAACATCTCCACCTTCATTTTTGCAAGCACTGTATAAGCGAGTCAAATCTTTTGGATCGTGAGAGAAGTCAGCGTCCATTTCTATAACATAATCATACTTTTTTGCAATTGCCCATTTAAAACCATGGATATAGGCTGTTCCTAAACCGCTTTTGCCTTCTCTTTTTTCTAAAAAAAGACGATCAGGAAACTCTAAAATTAAGGCTTCTACTATTTTCGAGGTTTCATCGGGTGAGTTGTCATCGACAACCAAAATATGAAACTCTTTTTTTTGGTTAAAAGTAACCCTAACGATAGCTTCTATATTTTCTTTTTCGTTATAGGTAGGAATAATGACTAACGCGTCTGACATAAATTAATTTTCATGTGGTAAGAAGGCAAATATACATTATTTAATTACTAATTTTGTGTTAATCTTATCAAAACAAATAAACGTGCAAGCAATAGAAAAAACTGTAATTGATACTAATTGGATTACCCTTTTATTCACATTTTTGCTTGCTTGTGTTTTTCTGTTAAAAGGCTTAAGTGCTTCAAAATTAAAAGGAAATGTATCCTCTTTCATGAATTATGGTTTTATTGAAAAAGAAGTAGAGGATATTAGCACCTTTTTCAACTTATTTCAGAGTGTAATTTTCATTTTTTCGATGCTAGTTTTATCATTATTATTGTATAAGGTTAGTCTATTTTATTCTGTTTTTGAAGTATTCGGTTTTTACACTTATTTTAAGATCTTTGGAGGTGTTTTTTCTTATTTTTCAATTAAATGGGTACTAGAATTTTCACTTTCACTTTTATTTAAAATCAATAATCAGGTAAAATTCTTTTTAGTTTCCAAGTCAATTTATCTGTATTCCGTTACATTTTTTTTACTGTTACCCCTTGTTTTATCTCACTATTCGCAATTAAAGACGATTTTTTTAATCTATTTTTCAATTTCAATATTTTTGATTCGTTTCATAGTGCATTTGTTCAGTAATAAAAAGCTGGTTTTTAATAAGTTATTTTATTTTATTTTGTACCTTTGCACCTTAGAAATAGCCCCGCTATTTATACTTTTTAAATTGATGTTTTAACTAGAAAAAGAATACCGATGAAAGTGAAAACGATTTTAGTCTCTCAACCAAAACCAAAGACAGAGACATCCCCTTATTTTGACTTGTCTGATAAACAAAAAGTTAAGATTGATTTTAGGCCTTTTATTCATGTTGAAGGCATAACAGTAAAAGAAGTAAGAGGAGAAAAAGTTGATTTAAATAATTTTACCGCTATTATTTTAACAAGTAGAAATGCTGTAGATCATTTTTTTAGAATTGCAGAAGAAATGCGTTTTAAAGTGCCAGATTCAATGAAGTATTTTTGTCAGTCTGAAGCGGTGGCCTATTATTTACAGAAGTATGTGGTTTATAGAAAACGTAAAATTTATGTTGGTGCTAGAACTTTTCCTGATTTGACAAAATTAATTAAGAAGCATAAATCTGAAAATTTTCTATTACCAAGCTCAGACAAATTAAAACCTCTAATTCCTCAAGAATTAGATAAGTTAGTAATAAAATGGACTCGTTTAGATCTATATAGGACTGTGGTGAGCGATTTGTCTGATTTAGAAAATGTATTTTATGACATTTTGGTCTTTTTTAGTCCATCAGGAATAGAATCACTGCTAAAGAATTTTCCTAATTTTCAGCAGAAAGAAACAAGAATTGCAGTTTTTGGAAATTCTACAGTTAGAGCAGCAACCGAGGCTGGTTTAAAGTGTGATATCACTGCCCCAACTCCAGAAACACCGTCAATGACCATGGCCTTAGATAAGTATATTAAATTTGTGAATAAAAAATAATTTTTTTTGAATCAGATATAAAAAGATACAAAGAAACCGGACACAATAAGTGTTCGGTTTTTTTTATGCAAACAATGTTGCAAACGCCTCTTCAATCTTGCCAACTAAAATCAATTTAATTCTATGATTTTTAGAAGCAATTTTATTGTATTTAGAAGCTACAAAAGTTTTATAGCCTAATTTTTCAGCTTCTAAAATTCGTTGATCGATCTTTGAAACGGGTCTTATTTCTCCAGCTAGACCTACTTCTGCAGCAAAACATACATTTGGGTTGATGGCTAGATCTTGATTGGATGATAAAATAGCCGCAACAACAGCTAAATCTATTGCAGGATCATCAACATTTATACCGCCAGTAATATTTAAAAAAACATCTTTTGCACCTAATTTAAAGCCTGCTCTTTTTTCAAGTACCGCCAAAATCATATGCAATCGTTTAAGATTGTAACCTGTTGTTGAGCGTTGAGGTGTTCCGTATACAGCTGTAGAAACCAAGGATTGAATCTCAATCATTAATGGTCTTATTCCTTCTAAAGTAGAAGCAATTGCAGTTCCGCTTAAATCGGCATCTTTTTTTGAAATTAAAATTTCAGAAGGATTTGATATTTCTCTTAATCCACTAGAAAGCATTTCGTAAATACCCAGTTCTGATGTAGCGCCAAATCTGTTTTTTTGTGATCGTAAAATTCGATAGGTATGATTTCTGTCGCCTTCAAATTGTAAAACGACATCGACCATATGTTCTAATATTTTAGGACCCGCAATATTTCCTTCTTTATTGATGTGACCAATTAATAAAACAGGAGTTGCCGTTTCTTTTGCAAATTTTATAAGTTCGGCAGCAGTTTCCCTAATTTGAGAAATACTTCCTGGCGAAGCTTCAATGGAATTTGTATAGAGTGTTTGTATAGAATCAATGACTAAAACTTCAGGTTCAGCTTCTTCAATATTTTTGAAGATTTGTTGCGTGTTGGTTTCTGTAAGAATTAAACAATTCGAATTTATAGCCTTTAGTCTTTCTGCACGCATTTTTATTTGAGACTGACTTTCTTCACCTGAAACATATAACACTTTTTGTTTAATATTTAAAGCGATTTGCAATAATAAAGTCGATTTACCAATACCAGGTTCTCCTCCTAAAAGTGTAACTGAGCCTTTAACTAACCCCCCTCCTAAAACGGTGTCTAATTCTTTATTATTAGTCACAACCCTTTCTTCTGTATTTAACTGAATATCAGCAATTTTTAACGGTTTATTTATAATTTGTTTTGCAGTTGTAGATTGCTTCCAAATTCGTTTTTCTTCTTTTTGAATTACTTCTTCTACAATCGTGTTCCATTCTTTACAAACACCACATTGTCCAACCCATTTTGAATGTTGAGTTCCGCAATTTTGACAGAAAAAAGTTGTTTTGGGTTTTGCCATTGAATTATTTTGATAAGCATCAAAGTTACAAAGTAATCTTGAGAATAGTCTTTTTTGAGCTTCAGGAAAACCTAATAATCAAGTATTCTTATTATAAATAGGTAAAAACAAAAAAGCCAAACCACCAAAAGTGATGATCATAGCTGTTTGTGCGGTCCACATAATCCAACCAAAAGCGGTTGCAGGTTCTGAAGGAACATCAAATAAAGCAAGGGCTCCGGCTACAGCAATTGGATACAATCCAATTCCGCCATTTGTTGCTGCAATCGAAAATCCACCAGCAATGAAGCCAATTAAAATTCCGCCCAAAGGAACATCTAAACCTTCAATTGCAGGAATTGTTGCCCAAAACATAGCGATGTACATCGTCCAAATAAATAGGGTATGAAAGATGAAGGCCCGTTTTCTTTTCATTTTAAAAATACTTGTAACTCCCTCCACTAGACCAGTAACAAAGGTTTTGATTTTTAATAATAACCCGGACTTTGCTTTTTTTACAAAAGAAAAAAGGATCGTAGAGCCAATCATTAAAAAGGCCAAACCAATACTTATTTTTGTTGGATTAAAATTCTTTGTTACGAGTTCATAAATAAAATCAAATTGAACAAAAAGGGTAATTATAATGATGCATAACATCATTATTAAGTCTGCAATTCTTTCTGCTACAATAGTGCCAAACCCCTTTTCAAAAGGGATGCCTTCGTAATTTGTTAAGACAAAGGCTCTAGATACTTCGCCTGCTCTTGGCAAAGCTAAATTAACCAAATAGCCTACCAAAACTGCTAAAATACTATTGGTGAATTTTGGTTTAAAGTCCATGGGTTCTAGCATAAATTTCCATCTATAAGCTCTAGATAAATGACTTAAAACGCCAAAGAATAATCCAAGAAATACCCATCCATAGTTTGCTTTTTTAAAGTACCCGATCAACACATCAATTGAAATTTCTGAGAGAGAATACCAAACTAAAATCCCCCCTAGAATAAGAGGTAAAAATGTTTTTAATATTTTTTTTAATGAAAAACTCACTAGGTAAGTGTGTTATTTTTTTCGTTAGGAAATACTAAAGAAGGTTTAAAGTTTTTGGCTTCTTCAAAATCCATAAAAGCGTAAACAATAAGAATTAAAACATCATTTACAGCGACTCTTCTTGCTGCTGCACCATTTAACGTAATTTCACCACTACCGCGCGGACCCGGAATTGCATAAGTTTCTAATCGCTCTCCATTATTGTTATTGACAATTTGAACACGCTCTCCTTCAATAATATTGGCTGCATCCATTAAATCCTCATCAATGGTAATGCTTCCTATATAATTTAAATCTGCACCTGTTACTTTAACGCGGTGGATTTTAGATTTTACGACTTGTACTAACATGCTGCAAAAATACTATTTTTTTAGTTATAAATTTTTTAATCGAATAGTATCAATCAATCTAATTTCTCCTGCAAATACAGCAATAAAAGCACGATATTTTTTGTTAAATTCTTTTGTTTTTACAGTCTGTAGTGTCTTTTCATCAGCAATTGTAAAATACTCAAGATTTAAAAAAGTATTTTTTTTAAATTCTTGTTCAACCCATTCAGTTATTTTTAAAATATTTTCGGTATCAAATTTTTTACGAACTTGCTTAAGAATTTTATAAATAAAAGGAGCTGAAACTCTATGCTCTTTCGATAACCTAGTGTTTCTGGAGCTCATTGCCAAACCATCTTTTTCTCTGAAAATAGGACATCCTTTAATTTTTATGTTAAGACGATGATTTTTAACCATTTTTTTTATGATTTGTAACTGTTGAAAATCTTTTTCACCAAAAAAAGCACTGTTTGGATGAATAATTTCAAAGAAAGTTTTTACGATAGTGGCAACACCGTTAAAATGACCTTGCCTAAATTCACCTTCCATTTGATGTTCTATGCCTTCAAAGTCAAATTTTTCTGATGAAATGTTTGTGTTGTATATTTCTTCTACAGATGGATAGAATAATATATCGCAAAAAGAATTTGCTAATAATTTTATGTCACTTTCTATTGTTTTTGGGTACTTTTCTAAATCTTCACTATTGTCAAATTGTGTAGGGTTTATAAAAATACTGACGACAACGATGTCATTTTTTTTCTTTGCTTTTTTTATTAAAGATAAATGTCCTTCATGAAGAGCTCCCATTGTAGGCACAAAACCAATGGTCTTATTTTTTTTCTTTTGAGTAGTTAAATAAGATTTTATTTCTTGTTTGGTGTTAAAAATTTCCATTCTCAAAAATTAAGTCAAGTCTGCAAACTTACCATTTTAACATGATATTAGCATAAAAATTTGTATTTTTGCG
>JAQWIO010000016.1 GCA_029248845.1 Polaribacter sp.
AATTATTGCCAACGAAAAAGGATACAATACTTACAAAAAAGTTGCTGATAATAGGTGTAAAGCTGCCAAAGATTGGTGGAGTTCTAATACTGATAAATGGCAATTAGTTAGAAATAAATGGGATGAAGTTTATGGAAGAAACACCAATTTAACCTTAGAAACTAAAATTAAAAACAAACCTTTATACAAGCATTTATTTTCTGAAAAAGTTACAGAAGAGAAAGAAATGAATGATATAATTGAATCTTTTGTGAAAAAATAACAAGATGAAAAATATAGTAGTTTCTTTATTTATTATCAGTTATGCTTCTTTAGCTCAAAAAAATATTTTTCATAATAGAAATTTTTGGAAAACAAACCCTTCTATAAAAACTATTGAGAAAAAACAATCTGAAGTAAATAATCTTATCGCATTAAATAGTTATGCTTTTGATGCAGTTACACATGCTTTGTTAGAAAAAGCAGACAATTCAACTATAAAATATTTACTTTCAAAAAAGGGAAATCATGTTAACAAATTAACCCATGATGGCAGAACTTATATTTTTTGGGCAGCCTATAAAAATAATTTAGAAATACTTAAATATTTAATATCTAGAGGTGCTAAAACTAATATTATTGACAGTCATGGTTACTCTGTATTAAATTTTGTTGCTACAACAGGTCAAACGAATACTGAATTATATGATTATTTAATAACGATGGAATCAAATATTGAAACTGAAAAAAATCATAGTGGAGCAAATGCATTGTTGTTGGTAGCCCCCTATTTAAAAAACTTTCGTTTGGTAAAATATTTTTTATCCAAAGGAGCTTCTTTAAATGATAAAGATTATGAAGGAAATGGAATTTTTGAATATGCTGCAAAAGGAGGAAATATTTCTTTTTTGAAAATTTTACAAGAAAAAGGAGTTCAATTTGGTGAAAATACAATGATTTTTGCAAGTCAAGGTCTACGAAAAAAGAAAAATACATTAGAAACATATAAGTTTTTAGAAAGTATTGGTGTAAAAGTTAATATTATCAATGAAAAAGGAAAAAACCCTTTGCACGCTATTTCATACAATAGTAAAGATCTTGCGATCTATAAATATTTTATCAATAAAGGAATTGATGTAAATTTAAAAGACAATGAAAAAAATTCACCTTTTATGAATGCTGCAAATAGTAATTCAATTGAAATAGTAAAGTTTTTATCAAAATATATAAAAAACATTAATTCTAGGAATAAAAATGGTCTTTCACCTCTGGCACTGGCAATTAATAAAAACTCACCAGAGGTTGTAGAATTTTTGATAAATAATGGTGCCGATATCAATACAAAAGATAAAGAAGGAAATACACTTTCTTATTATCTAATAAATAATTTTAAAACAAATAAAAAAGCAATTTTTGAAGCAAAATTATCTATTTTAGAAAAAAATGGTTTGAGCATAAATCAAATTCAGAATACCGGAAACTCACTATTACAAATTGCTACACAAAATAATGACTTAAAACTTTTAAAACGACTATCTGTTTTTAATATTGATGTAAATACAAAAAATAAAGAAGGTTTAACAGCATTACAAATTGCAGTAATGAAAGGAAAAAATCATCAAATAATTAAGTATTTACTTGGTATTGGTGCTGACAAAAATGTAACAACTGTATTTGGTGAAACAGTATATGATTTGGCATCAGAAAATGAATTATTAAACAAAGAAAACAACAACATTTCTTATTTAAAGTAAAATTTTAAAAATGAAAAAAATAAGATTAATTATAATTATTCCATTTTTTGTAATCTTAATATCAGTACTATTTAGTTCAAAAAAACATATAGAAAGTTCACAATATAAATGCATGATTCAAATGAAGAATTATTCAGGAGAAGGTGCTTACATAGTAATTTCTTTATTAAATACTGAAGGAAAATATGATCAAACTTTATATGTTCAAGGAGATGATGACGAATGGTTTTCTGAGATTACTAAATGGTGGAATTTTTATGGAAAAAAACGAACTAATATAGATGCAATAACAGGTGCTACAATTAGTGGTGGAGAACGTAAAATCAGTGTTATCAGTATTCCTGATAAAAAATTGAATAAAGGCTATAGGATTCGATTTGAAACTGCTGTAGAAGACAAAAAATATTACAAAAACGATGTTGAATTTGAATTAACTTCAGAAAATGTAAAAGATAAGATTGAAGGAAAAGGCTATATACGCTATATAAGAATGATACCACAATAAAAAAATGACAATCTCTATATGGAGATATAGTCATTTGATATTGGCTATATCTTCTTCTTTATTTATTATAATTGCTTGTATTACAGGTATTATTTTAGCCTTTGAGCCTATTTCAAATAAGTTAGAACCCTATTCTGTGAAAAATATTAATAATATTTCTATTGCGAGTACTATTAATGCTTTACATAAGGAATATGATGAAGTTATTGAATTAAAGGTTGACGAAAACAATTTTGTTTCTGCATCTGTAATTACAAAAAAAGGGGAAAGCAAAACTTTTTACATTAATCCAAGAACAGGAACAAAAATTGGAGAAATTATAGAAAAATCCTCAATTTTTGAGTTTGCTACTAATTTGCATCGTTCTTTATTCTTAAAATCTACAGGAAGATTTTTGATCGGATTTACTTCTTTTTTACTCTTTTTAATTGGCATAACTGGAGTTATTTTAATATCAAAAAGACAGGGGGGAATTCGTAAAATACTCTCAAAAATTGTTAAAGAAAACACCAATCAATATTATCATATTGTTATTGGTAGATTTACTATAATACCAATCATAATTATCACTATTACAGGGTTTTACTTATCTTTAGAAAAGTTTTCATTATTACCAAAAAATCATAATTTACATCAGAATATAACTAATAAAAAAGTTGTTGAAAAATCAAAAAAAAAGGATTTTAAAATTTTCAAAACCTTAAAATTAGATGAAATAAAAAAAATAGAATTTCCTTTTTCTGAAGATGAAGAAGATTATTTTTTTGTAAAACTTGTTGATAATGAATTTGCAGTTCATCAGTTTAACGGACAAATAATAAGTCAAAAAAAGAAATCTTTAGTAGCTTTAGGCTCTTATTATAGTTTGTTACTTCATACAGGACAGGGATCTATTATTTGGTCTATTATTTTGTTATTAACGAGTTTATCCATTTTATTTTTGATCTTTTCAGGATTTAGTATGACTTTAAAAAGAAAGAAGGGATCAACTTCAATAAATAACAAAACCTTAAAAGAGAAAGCTGAATATATTATCCTTGTAGGATCTGAAACAGGAAGTACAACTCGTTTTGCAAATGCTTTTAAAAATGGACTTATAAAAGCAAAAAAAGAAGTTTTTATTACAGAATTAAATAAGTATACTTTTTACGAGAATGCAAAGAGTATTATCATTTTTACAGCCACTTACGGAGAGGGTGATGCGCCTGCAAATGCTAAAAATTTTATTCAACTAATTAATTCAATTCAACCTAAAAATAATTTAAACTATTCAGTTGTAGGTTTTGGTTCTAAAGAATATCCTGATTTTTGTAAGTATGCGATTACAGTTGATGAAAACTTACATATTCATCAAAATTTTACACCTACAATTTCTTTATTTAAGATTGATAATCAAGATATTAATTCTTTTAATAATTGGGTAGATGAATGGAGTGAATTTAATAAGATAAAACTTGAAATAGACGTTTTTCAAAATTCAGACTTAAATGAACATGTTTTTACTGTCATAAATAAAACAGAAATAAATGATGATAAAACATTTTTAATTCGATTAAAACCCGATAAGAAAATAAAATTTACATCTGGAGATTTACTTTCTATTACTCTAGAAAGGGAATCTAAAAGTCGATTGTATTCCATTGCTAAAATAAATGATACAATTCTTCTAAGTATAAAAAAACATGAATTTGGAGTTTGTTCAAATTATATTAATAATTTAAGAATGACCGATAAATTTGAAGCTAATATTCAGCATAATGAAAAATTTAATTTTCCTAAAAAATCTAAAGAAGTAATTCTAATTGCAAACGGAACAGGAATTGCTCCTTTTTTAGGAATGATTCAAGAAAACAAGAAGGCTAAAATTCATTTATTTTGGGGTGGTAGAAGAAAAAAATCTTTTGAAATTTATAATAAATTAATTGTGGAAGCATTAGAAAATAAAAAACTTACATCTCTAAATATTGTCTATTCTCAAGAACAAAAAGAAAAATATGTACAAGATATTCTTAATAATCATGTTGAATTGGTTATTAAAATATTAAAAAATAGAAATCACATATTAATTTGTGGTTCTTTAAAAATGCAAAAGGGAGTAGAAAACGTTCTTGATATAATTGCAAAAAGTAAATTAAATTCTAGCATCAAAAAACTGAAAGAAAATAACCTAATAAAAGTAGATTGTTACTAATAAAAAAATGTGTGAAAAATCTAAAATAATATCACGAGTTAAAAATGGAGAATTGTCTTTTTGCAAAAGTTGTCAAAGTTACAATCTTATTTTCAATAATATATTTTTTCAATTTGATGAAGATCAATTAAACAAGTTTAGAGATTATGTATCAAAGATAAAAATAAGTTATTGGTTAGATTTCAGCTCTTGTTCATCACAAAGAAGAAAAATTCCTGTACCAACTTTTCATCAAAATTTAATATTAATTTTTGATGATTATGAAATTGAAGACTTAAAAATTCTTTTAAAAATTAAGAAGAAAAAATCATTCGATATTTTAATATCTTCAGATATAGATTATAACTTAATTTTTAATTAGTTTATAATCTATAATTCAACTCCTATAAATAACATTACGTGCGAAATTTAAAAAAAATATGATAAATTTTCGAAAAAATATTATTTGTGTATAATTAATCAAACTAGGGTCCCTTTTAAAGTAAGTTAGCTTCTTTATTTTACGAGATATTACAAAATACCAATCAGTAATTAAGTAAGTTTTAAAATCACTCAGCTCTTTTTGAAAACATCTAATACAAAAAAATCCCTCTCAAAAGAGAAGGATTTTATTTTTGGGTGGAAGACGGGACTCGAACCCGCGACACTCGGTACCACAAACCGATACTCTAACCAACTGAGCTACAACCACCATATAATTGCGGGTGCAAATATAAATGTTTTTTCTTTT